>DATMTO010000254.1:0-2112 GCA_035564055.1 Rhodocyclaceae bacterium
GCTTCCGCCGCAGACATGCGGGATGAATTGCCGGTGCTGACCCAGGCGCTGGCTGCCGCCGGCATCGATCTCCAATCCGTCCAGGTTCGTCATGAGTCCGAATGAACAGGCCGACGAACGCGCTCTGGCGGTCGCCCTCGCCTATGCGCCGGGCGATGCCGCGCCGCGCGTGGTGGCCAAGGGCAAGGGGCTGATCGCCGAGGAAATCATCAATCGCGCCCGGAGCCACGGCGTGTATGTGCATGAGTCGCCGGAGCTCGTCACCCTGCTGCTGCAGGTAGATCTCGACGAGCATATTCCGCCGCAGCTCTATGTGGCGATCGCCGAGCTGCTGGCCTGGCTTTATCGTGTCGAAGAAAAGGGCATCATGCCGTCTGGCACGGAATAAGCTTTTATCCTGGCATACCGGACTTTTTTGCCGCCCGTCATGCCCAATACACGTAGTCTCATCATGGAAACCGACGACCCGTCAGACGCAGGCACGCTGCCAGAGCCGCTGCCATCAAGCGACGCCGACGCGCCGCCGGACGATGCTGTCCTGCATCTCGACCAGTACAGCGAATATCTGCTGCACAGTCCGCGCGAAATACTTGCCGTTTTGCGTCAGGTGGTAGCGCAAGGCGATCTGGTCACCGTCTATTTCAACAGCGGCAAGGACTTCCTGCTGACCTCGCTGCTTGCCGTTACCGACCGCGAGCTGCTGCTTGATCACGGCAGCAACGCTGAAATGAACCGACGCGCGCTCGAAGCCGGCAAGCTGTTCTGCATTGCGCGCCACGACAAGGTCAAGCTGCAGTTCATCCTGCCCGGCGTCAGCGAAACCCGCCACGAAAATCAGAGCGTGTTCGTGGCGCCGCTACCGGAAACCCTGCTGCGTCTGCAGCGACGCGAATATTTTCGTCTGCATACGCCGATCGCTCGCC
Source organism: Rhodocyclaceae bacterium (assembly GCA_035564055.1). GTDB lineage: Bacteria > Pseudomonadota > Gammaproteobacteria > Burkholderiales > Rhodocyclaceae. The sequence goes on from DATMTO010000254.1 coordinate 924, forward strand.
CCTTGATCTGCGAGGTCCCGGTCGTCATGACCGATGGCAGCGTCGAGATCTACGCTCACAATGTCATTGACATCAGCCTCGGCGGACTGTCACTGCAGGTCGGTGAAGTGCCTTTTGCCGTCGATCAGGAATGGCATGACTGCAGCATCGATCTGCCACAGATCGGCGTCATCCATACCACGCTCAAGGTGCTCAACTTCTACGACCTGACCTTGCGCAACGGCCAGCACAGCATGCGCGTCGGCTGCCAGTTCATGGACATGCCGGCGACGGCGCAAAACCTGATCCAGCGCTACATCGTCCGCGTCGAGCGCGAACGCAAGGCCCGCGAGAGCGGGCTTGCGTAGCTACCTCACTCAGCCTCGCCGCCGAGCGCCGAACTGAGGTCGGCCAGCATGGCGGCGAGCTCGCCGCACATGATGGCGAAGTCGGCCTCAAAGGCGTCCCCACCGCCATCGACCGACTGTTCGGCCTGCTCGCGCAGCACATCGAGGAAGGCCACCCGCTTGATCTGCATCTGCTCGGTCAGAACAAAGCTGATGCGGTCGTTCCAGGTCAGGGCCAGCTTGCCGGCGACCTTGCCGCGATTGATGTGCTGATTGATCTCATCCGCCTCAAGCGGATGGCGCGTATAACGCACACTGCCGCCAGCCTCACCGGCGACGCGCAATTCGCAATCCTGATCGATCGAGAACGGCCCCGGCACTTCGCCGACCGAAAGCCAGTTGGTCATGGCCGTGCCCGGTGCCTGAACGGTCTTGAACAAGGTCAGCGGCAATTCGCCGAGCGTGAGCTTGAGCTGTTCGATCACTTCATCGGCCTTGCCCGTGCTCGCGGCATCGACCACCAGCCAGCCGTGCACCGGATCAATCCAGACATAAGTGAGGCGACGCTTGACGAAGGCGCGCGGTAGCAGCTCGGCCTCAACGGCATCGAAAATATCTCTTTGCTGCTTGCGGCCGGGCTTGAAGCCCTGGCTTTCCTCCAGTTCACGGGCGCGTTCCTGGGCATACTGACGTATTACCGACACAGGCAGAATTTTCTGCTCCACCCCCAGCGTCAGCATCATTTGCTGCGCCTGCACATAGAGCAGTTCGTCCGGATTGCCGCGCGGCGGCACCCAGCCCTGGGCATGCCGATCCAGCGCCCCGCAGGGTTTAAACACTGATCTATCAAGGCCTTCCACCAG
>DATMTO010000255.1:0-2984 GCA_035564055.1 Rhodocyclaceae bacterium
CGGCGGTCAGCGCGGCCAGGAAGCGCTGCGCCTGCGGATAGTCGTCGTCCTCATGGCCGGTGCGGCCGCGCGCGTCACACTCGCAGGCCACCAGCGCCTGCATGAAACGGTCCGGGCGACGCACGCCGTCGGCCTGCTCAATGATCTTGACCATGGTCTCGGGACGCAGCTCGGCGGCGCGATGAATGTCGCCGTGATAGCGCGCCACCAGCACCGCCAGCTCACGACATTCGCTCGGTACACGCAGGCGCGCGCACAGGGGCGCGAGCAGATGCACGCTGTGCGCCTCATGACCGCGATGGCTGGGCAGCACATCGGCCGGCGTCACGGCCTTACCGAGATCGTGTGTCAATGCGGCAAAACGCACCGGCAGCGAAGCATCGAGCCGCGCCGCCATGTCCAGCACCATTTCGATGTGGATGCCGGTGTCGACTTCGGGATGGTAGTCGGCGCGCTGCGGGACGCCGTAGAGGGCATCGACCTCGGGCAGGATGCGCTTGAGCGCGCCGCATGCATGCAGCACCGCGAGCATGCGCGATGGCCGCTCTTCGAGCAGCCCCTTGGCCAACTCCTGCCAGACGCGCTCGGACACCAGCGCATCGACTTCGCCGTTTTCCACCATTTGCCGCATCAGGGCCAGGGTCTCCGGAGCAACACTAAAGTCGCCGAAGCGCGCGGCAAAACGCGCCACGCGCAGGATACGCACCGGATCTTCGGCGAAGGCCGGCGACACATGACGCAACACGCGCGCCTCGATGTCGGCACGACCGTTGTAGGGATCGATCAGCGCGTCGTCGTCGCCGCGCGCCATTGCATTGATGGTCAGGTCGCGGCGTCGCAGGTCTTCCTCCAGTGTCACGCCCGGGTCGGTGTGGAAGACAAAACCGCCGTAGCCCGGCGCAGTCTTGCGCTCGGTGCGCGCCAGCGCGTATTCCTCATGGCTTTCCGGATGCAGGAAGACCGGAAAATCGCGGCCGATGGGGCGATAGCCGTGACGCACCATGTCGCCCGGGGTGGCGCCGACCACGACCCAGTCCCTGTCCTTGACCGGCAGGCCGAGCAACTCATCGCGAATGGCGCCGCCGACAGCGTAGATTTTCATCGTTGCATCCGTAAAGGGTGGACGGAAATCGATTCCGGATTCGCCGCCTAGGGCAGCACGTCGGCGCCGGTGTCGCCGTTGCCGCGTGGGCGGACAATGCCGAGCTCGCGCTTCAGCGACTGCGGGCGGCCTTCGAAAATGGCATTGTAATAGACGGCATTGTTCATCACTTTCTTGACGTAGTCGCGCGTCTCGTTGAAGGGAATGCACTCGGCGTAGATGGCGCCTTCCAGCGGCACGTCGGCGCGCCACTTCTTGGCGCGGCCGGGGCCGGCATTGTAGGCGGCGGACGCCAGCACCGGATGGTCATCAAGACCGTCCAGCACCAGCTTCATGTAGTTGGTGCCGAGCGTGATGTTGGTGTCCATGTCCATCGCATGCTTGGGATGATAGCCGGCGAGGCCGATCTTCTTGGCTACCCAGGCCGCGGTTGCCGGCATCACCTGCATCAGACCCTGGGCACCGACGGTGGACTTGGCCTGGATCACGAAGCGGCTTTCCTGGCGCATCAGTCCGTATACCCAACCCGCATCGAGGCCGAGCAGGTGCGCCTTGGGCTCGACCTTGTCGCGATACGGTGCGAGATAGCGCAGCGAGAAGTCGTGCTGGCTGACGGTACGGTCGGCGGTATTGATGACGCGATCCCAGACATCGTTGCGGCGCGCCACCTCGGCAGCGGCGAGCAGCTGGCGATCGCTCATGCCGCGCAGGGTCCAGTTCCATTCCTTGACCGCATCGACACGCGCATCGATGCGGAACAGCGCCAGGGCACGCCGCAAGCCGTCGTTGGCCATGGCCTCGCCCAGCTCCTGCACATTGATGGCGGCAGCGGGCGGCGGCGGCGCGATCGCCTGACCCAGCTCGTCGGCGGCAAGGCTGCCGTAGAAATTGGGCTGGCCGGCAATGCGCTTGTACTGGGCGTGGGCTTCGGTGCCCTTGCCCAGCGCCGCCAGCGCACGCCCGTTCCAGTAGATCCAATCGGGCTGATTCGCCATGGTCGGCGGCATGCGCTGGACCACGCGGCGCACCGTATGCCAGTCGCCGACGCGCAAGGCCATGCGCACCCACCAGGCCAGCTGTTCTTCCGACAAAGGCCCGCCGTCGGCCTGAGCGAACCAGCCCAGCGCCTGCGGCATGTGTTTCTTGGCCGCCTGCAGGGCGATCAGGCCCCAGCCGTAGGCGCGTTCCGGATCGGACAGGGCGCTGCTGAACTTGTCGTACTGGTCGGCGGCAACCATCGGGTCGTTGGCAGCGATGCGGCCGATCGCATACAGCAGGGTTTCGCGCTGGCCACGATTGTTGCGCGCCTCAGCCAGGTATTTGTTGGGCAGGCGGGCGAGAAAGCGCATCGGGTTGTCGGTCACGGCGTCGATGGCGCGCGTATCCGGCATCTGGGCATCAGGCAGGTAGCGCGCCGCCTGCATGGCCTGCTGCGGCTTCTTGACTTCAAGCTGGCGCCGCACGCGTTCCCAGATATCGTCGGCATTCAGCTTCTTCGCTGCGACCAGGGCATCGGTGAGCGGCCGGCAAGCCTCCGGCAGGTCTGCGCCGGCAAACCAGAGCGGGCGGGCTTCGTCGAGCACAGCGCGCTGCGCCTCGGCCTCACCGTTTTGCAGGCGAGCCTGCAATCCATAACATTGAGCTTCCAGATCGGGCTGCTGCAGGAGCGGATATTCGCGCAACACCACGTCCCAGAGGCCGCGCTTGCCCGAAGACTTGATCCAGTCGCTGCGCAAACGCTCGGCCGCCAGCGTGCCGGCCTGCGCGGCAAGGAAGCGGGCGACCCCACCGGGATCGTCGTCCATCTGCATGCGCAGCTGGTAGTACTCGGCCCAGACCCGCAGATCGTGGCCTTGCAGATTGTCGATGGCCTTGGCCAGCT
>DATMTO010000256.1:0-3122 GCA_035564055.1 Rhodocyclaceae bacterium
ATCCGGCCAGCCAAGATCGTCCAAGGGTCGGTGATCGGCCAGCAAGTCCTTGAGCGCCTCCCGCAGGACCGGTGCCGAAGAGGCGTGGTCGCCGTGACCATGTGTGTCGAGCACCGCGGCGACGGTGCATCGTCGGCAACGCAACCACTGGCTCAAGCGTTCGGTGAGCTCCGGCAGCGGATCGACGATGACGCATTCGCGGAAGGCCGCATCGGACAGCACATAGCAGCAGGCTGCATCGACGGCGAAACGTGTGATGCGCTCAGCGGGCATGGGTTCGACGGCGGGCACCGGGCCCTGACAGCTCTCGCGCAGGGACTCGCCGCAGGCGCTCAGCCGCCGGCAGGCTTCGAACAGGATGTCCGGGCGGTCCGCAGCACCGAACGACAGGCGCACGGCCGATGCGGTCTGACACTCAGGCAGGCCCATCGCTTCCAGCACATAGCTGGGCTTGGCCTTGGCCGCCCCGCAGGCCGACCCGCCGCTGGCGCGGATACCGCCGGCGTCAAGGAGATCCAGCAGCGTGCGAGCGCTCAGGCCGGGCACCGAGAAGTTCAACGTGGTGGGCAGGGCGATCTCGAACGGCGCATTGAAGACGACGCCCGGGAAGGCAGTGCGCAGCGCCTGAGCCAGCAGATCGCGGTAGCCGCGCAACATGTCGAGGGTGGCGAACGTGTCGCCGGCCTCCAGCTCCTTCAGGACTGCACCCAGCGCAGCGATGCCGGCCATGTTCTCGGTGCCCGAGCGCAACGCGCCTTCCTGTCCGCCGCCGGCCAGCAAAGGCGTGAAAGGCGCGCCGTCCCTGACGTACAGCATGCCGATACCTTTGGGGGCGTACAGCTTGTGGCCGGAGAAGGGCGCGTAGTCGATCTGGCGATCCAACAGCTTCAGCGGCAGCTTGCCCAAGGCCTGCACGCCGTCTACCAGCCACAGCGCGTCTGTGGACTTCATGATCGCCGCGATGCCGTCCAGGTCGCTGATGACGCCGGTCTCGTTGTTCGCCGCCATCGTGCAGACCAGTCCGGCGTGGTCCACGTTGTTGCGCAGCCAGTCCAGGTCATGCCGTCCATCCCGCCCCACCGGGATGGCCCGCACCTCGAGATCGAGGCCGAGCAGGGCGTTCCAGTGGGCCAGCGCTTCTGGGACCGCCTTGTGTTCGGTCGCGCCGTAGAGCACCGCCGTCGGGATCACTTCGCCGCCGCGGCGGCGGCTGCGCAAATGTTCCAAGGCCGACAGCACAGCGGTCTGGATGCCCTCCGTCGCGCCGCTGGTGAAAAGGATCCGGCCGCTCGGCGCATGGAGGACACGACGGGCGGCAGCCCGCACCTCATCGAGCAGCGCTCGCGCCTTCAGGCCGGCACCATGAATGCTGCTGGGATTGCCGAAGTCCTCGCCCATGACTGACAGCGCGGCATCGCGCGCCTGCGGGAGCACCGGGGTCGTGGCGTTGGCATCGAGATAGATTTCCATGCCGAGAATTGTCGAAATCAGCCTGCGCCAACGAATTGCAAATCGCAGCCTGGCTTCGACCGTTCGCGCAGATGGATTCCTCATCCGATGCCAGAACGGAAACCGGCTGTCTTCGACCGCGCCTTGCGTGCAGGTCACTGGCTTCGGACACAAGCGCGGTCGGATTCACGAAATGTTGCGGGGCCCCATCGCGCAGCGCAGCAAGCGGGCCTGCATGCAGCACATCTTTCAAGGCGGCCAGCTGGATGCAGTGCCACATCCAGCTGTTGGCGCGCAGCGCAGAACAGAACGCACTGGCTTACAAGCGCCGTAAAACAGAATTCATTTGCGCGTCCCGTACGGGATTCGAGAGCGTGCTTCGTCATATGCCAGGTATGACCTTGGTGACTCTGCGCCGTCCACGGACAGCCGCAGGAACGAGGCTGCGGCCGCGACGTTCTTCCGCCGAGCGCCGCTTCAGCTTGACCGGGCGCCCACCGCCCCGCCCCAAACAAGAAAGTGCCTATGGCGTTGCTCAAACTGGACGCGATCGATCGAAAGCTGCTCGAGCGGCTCCAACTCGACTCGACGACGCAGGTGGCCGACCTCGCCCACGAGGTGGGTCTCTCGCCAACGCCATGCTGGCGGCGCATTCAGCGGCTGAAGGAGTCTGGGGTGATCACGCGCAGCGTTTCCCTGGTCGATCCCGCCAAGGTCAACGTTGGGGTGACGGTCTTCGTGTCGGTGCGAACCAGCGTCCACTCGGAGGACTGGTTCAGCAAGTTTCAGGCGACGGTGGCCTCGATTCCCGAGGTGATGGAGTTCTACCGAATGTCCGGTGATGTCGACTACCTGCTGCGCGTGGTTGTCCCGGACATCGCCGCCTACGACTCTGTCTACAAGCGCCTGATCGCCAACACGCAGCTGTCGGACGTGTCCTCAAGTTTCGCGATGCAGGAGATCAAGTACACCACGGCGCTGCCGATGTCCTACATCCTGTGAACGCAGGGCGCTGATGCGTCGCATCAATTCCCGACCGCCAAATCCATGGAAGGCCGCGCTGAAGGAACCGAAATGCGCAAAGGTCGCGCCCAGACCTGGAAGTTGCATGCCCCTTCTACGTATCCCACCAGAAAATTTTCGTGTCGGCCTCCAGGCCGACTTCCCCGCGCCGACAAGCGCCTCTCACCGGGTCGGCGAATCGCGACCCGAAACGGCAACCGGAGACATGGATGGCCGATATTGAAGTTGCTACCGAAGCGGACTACGAAGCGAAGGCCATCAAAGCTCCAGGGCCAATCGTCGTCAAGTTCGGTTCCAAGACCTGTGGTCCTTGCTTGTTACTGAGCTCGGCGCTCAAGGATCTCTCTCCAGACTATGGCGACGAGGTTCGGTTCCTCGACGTCGACGTCGAGGAGTCGCCAGCCATCGCCAAGCGATACGGCATCGTCACCATCCCCGTGCTGCTGTTCATGCGCGGTGGTGAGGTGCGCCACCGCACCATGGGCAACCTGACCCGCGGCAAGCTGAGCCAGCTGATCGACGCCCACATCGACGGAGGCCAATGATGTCAAACCTTGCGTTCCTGAATGACGCGACGGTCAAGGCGGCTGCATTGCAACGCGCGACATCGGACGACAGCGTGGGCTGGAAGGTCGAAGACACCGATGAGG
>DATMTO010000257.1:0-11653 GCA_035564055.1 Rhodocyclaceae bacterium
TTGATCTGAAGCCGGACGCGGAAGTTCTTGCCGGTGGTCGCGCCGTTGCGGATGACATTGAAGCTCTGGCTGTCGGCCACCTCGACTTCAATATCCTCTTCCGGGGCACCGGCGACGCGTGCGATCTGCTCAAGCTTTTCACGGCCGATCTCGACCAGATCGTCCATAGTGAAGCCGCGCGGGATGTCGCTCAGCACGCCTTCCTCGGCCACCGACATCAAGCGTTCCTCGGTATCGGCCATCAGCGTCAGTTCAACAGTCGTGCGTGCCATGGCGGCGCCGCTGGCGTTGATCACGTCGGAGTCGCCAGGCACGATAGGCTCCATCTTCAACAGCCGGCCGATTTGCGCGGCCATATAAGGAGCAGGGCCGCCGACGACAATCGCGTCGGCGGGTGCAAGCACCTTGCCTTCAAGCATCTCGTGGATGGTGTAGACAGGCTTCGCATTGACCTCTGCGATCATGCTGCGCACCTTGGCAGCGATGGTTTCGCAGGCAAGATCCATGATGGCCTGCGCCGTCTCTTCGGTCGTCTTGCCGAAGTCCTTGGCGACGGATTCAATTGCAGCGGTGGCTTTCGCTTTGTCGCCGATGCTGGCGAGGCCGAGCACGATCATCGCATCGGTCGGCGTCGGTACCGGGCCGTCGAAAGCCATGGCCGAGCCCTTACGCTCGGGTCCGATCAAGAGTTCACCTGCGACAGCGCGTACATGGCTGTCGCCGCCGATGGCAATGGAGTGGGTGAGCAGGCCGCGGATCAGCGTCTTGTGCTCTTCAATCTGTACGCCTTTCGGCTCAAGCAATGGTGCGCCGTCGGCAAACAAGGCGATGTCGGTTGTGGTCCCGCCCACGTCGATCGAAACCGAGTCATGACTGCTCGGTACAAAGGGCAGCACACCCATGATCGTCGCAGCCGGACCGGACAGAATGGTCTGTACCGGGAAATGACGCGACTGCTCGACATCAATGGTGCCACCGTCGGCCTTGAGGATATACAGCGGCACATCGGCGCCGAGCTGCTTGAGATAGATCTGCAGCTGATCGGCCATCATGCTGTGCAAACGCCAGACAGCCTCGTTCAGGTAGGCCGTCGAGATACGGCGCGGAAAACTCAGTTCGCCGGAAAGCTGGTGGCCCATGGTGACGTGGCTGGCATGATCGTCGAGTAGCGACTGCACGGCCTTTTCATGAGAGGGGCTGCGGGTGGAAAACTTGCCAACCACCCCGAAGTGTTTGACACCCTGTTGGGCGAAAGCCTTCTTCAGCTCCAGAATCTCGTCTTCGTCCACGCCTTCGGCCTCCATGCCGCGGTGGTTCATGTAGCCCTTCACGAAGCGGGCTTTGTCATGAAGCGGCAGGTCGCCATGCGCCACGCCCGGGCCGCTCATAACGATCAAGCCGACCGGATCGAGCTGATGCTGGGCAACGGCATTGGTCGTCATCGTCGTGCTCAGCACGATGCGGCGCAGATGCTTGATGTCCTCAGGCGTGGTCACCGCCTGGGTGGCGTTCATGACCGACTTGAGCAGATCGCCCTTGTCCGTCATCACCTTGGATTTACGCAGGATTTTTCCGTTCTGCATGAGAACGGAATCGGTGTGGGTTCCACCCACGTCGATGCCGAGAATCATTGTTTTTACAGTAAGAGAGGGCGCTGGTCAGTCGCCATTATAAAGCCGCACCGACGCACTGAAGCTTGCCAGCCATATCTGGTTCTGGTCGATCCCGGTCTCTAACGCGCACAATGCCGTACCTCTGGGTAACGCAGGCCTTAGTCCCGCTCAAGTCATGGAAGCGATAGATGTGTCTCGATGGCGGCCACAAGATCCTGCAAATACAGTGGATCATCACTGGTGTTCAGCGCAACCACCAAGCTGAGTTTTCCCAGTGCATCCACGTTGCCGCAGACGGAGTCGAGACATTCATCGAGATCTTTCGTCAGGGCACCACGTATGGCTCCAGGCAGTTTGCTGATGCAGGTCCCGATGACACCGCCGGCCATCACGACATCCATGAGCACTTGTTCGTTGTTGAGTTGTTTGATTCGATTAAATGCTTCCGACAGCTCAATTTTTCGCGTGGCCATATGCGCTCCCGTTGGGTAGAGTTTCAAGCAACGGACTTATTTGAGCGCATTTCGAAAGTAATGGGCGCACGTTAGGCCGTCCGGGCCAATTACATTCTGTATGATATTTTACATAATACACATTATTCATATATAAACGTATTAGTGTCGACAGACAATGAACCCAGTACGGCCTAAGTGCCTTCTGGCTCCCAAGATTACTCGGACGTCTTTGCCCCTGGCTTCTTGGATGGCGGTTGCATCTGATCTGCGCGGCTGGCGGTTGAGTGGCGGTCTATGCCGTCCGCCGGAATTTCGCCACCAGGAGAATTCTCTGGCGCAGGACCGGGGGCTGGCACGTCGGACGGGATGCCGCGCCTTTCGCTATCGCGTAGGCCGCGTGTAATGTCGCTCGCCGCCTGCTCGACAACCTGACGCGGCAAAGGACTACTGGAAATGTCCACATCGCGCCCAGGCTTGGGTGACTCGTCGTGCTCGTGCGGCAGACGCAGGTCGCCGTGGTTTGAGGGACGACGCGGATCGAGATCGTCGGATGTGGCCGCCTGTGTATCGAGCGGCCGATTCTTATGGCGGTCAGCCGACGGGCTACCTGCAGGGGCCTTAGTCTTCATTAGCTGCCTTTCATCCAAGGTGCGTAACCCGGCGATGCAACACACGGCGTGAGCCGTGCGCGCCAGCGGTTCCGCCGGCCAGCGCCGTGAGCAAGGACAGGGCAATACTGGCGGTGAGCCAGACGCTGATGATGGTGGCGGCATGCAAGGTGTCCTGCGCCGCCGCCTTGCCGCTATCCCCTGCTTCGTCGCCGCGTCCGCTTAAGGTCAAGGCCTGATCAACAAGCTGTCGGGCCTGATCGTTCGAAAGGCCCAGCGTGCGTTGCAGCGTATCGACTGCCTCCTGGCGATCGCCCCGGTCGAGGCTGCCCATCAGCTGTGCGCTGTTCTGGACGGTGCCGCCTTGAAGCGAAGGAAAAATCGCGTCGAAGGTGGCGCTGGTGACCGAGCTGGCCATGAAAGCGGCCACCAGCAAGGTCATGCCCCAGGCGACGGCAGCGTGCAAGATTCCGTCGAAACTCCGCTTGAGTCCGCTGCCACGCGCGGCGACATAGCCGCCAATGAAGGCGGCGATCAACATGCTAACGCTGTTCCACAATAATGCGGCGACGGGAAGGTTGCGTTCGGTGGCGCTAGCCCCGAGGTCGAAGAAGCTGAGTCCGGCGGCCGCTCCCAGCAGCATCAGCAATATGTTGCTGGCCAAGCCCACCGCCAAGCCTGCGAAGATTGAACTCCAGCGCACGTTGAGGAAAGCAGCTCGAGGCAAGGCCACTGCTGCATTGGTTTCGGTGATTTCGAGCTGCATGCGGAAACTCCTTCAGTCAGGAAAGCCGGCGACTTTGAATATGCTCGGAGAAGATCAGCTGGCGCCGCCCTTTTGCGGTCCCGGCGGATTATCCGAAGGAGGCGGCATATCGCTCGGAGAAGGCGTGGTGCTGGAGCCGGGCGGTGTGGTTGGCGTAGACGGCGGAGCGCTCGGTGTGGGCGGCGCTGGCTGGGGCTGAATAGCGGGCTCAGCCTGTGGCGTACTGGGCGGCTTGTTGCACGCGGAGAGCGCCAGCGCGATACCCAGTCCGGCAAGCAGATGGATGCGGTTCTTCATCGGTAACTCCTTCTTCAGGGTGATACGGAGAGATTTAAAGTCGGGAGTGCTCGCCTCGTGTAGGAAGACGAGAACAAGCATCCTCATGCGTATTGCATGCATCAGCCGTGCCTGCTTCAGCTGCGCCATGCGAGCCGCGTCGCAGCGCCAAGTTGCGCCTGGCCGCACCGGCCCGGGCATGATTTTTCCTAGCAGTTCTTACGCCTGCTTGTAATTCCTGCCTGCTTTCCCCCGCGCCTTTGGCTACGCGCTCCTGTAAACCCAGACGGCGGGGGCCCCCGCAATTTTCCGGCCGCTGGCACAGGCCTTGCGATCGCATGCCTTGTTGAGCTCGCCTTATTTTGAGCGGGCCTGTATGCGAGGAGCACGCATGAATATCGGCATGGAATTGCAGCAACGCCAGCAACTGACGATGACGCCGCAACTGCAACAGGCTCTGCGCCTGTTGCAGCTCTCCACCCAGGAGTTCAATCAGGAAATGGAAGCGGCGCTGACTGACAATCCATTCCTGGAGGCAGATGAGTCCCCTGCCCCGGCGCTACCGATAGAAACTTCGGGACCCGCTGCGGAAACACGCTCCGCTGCCGAAGCGCCGGAAAGCCTTCAAGAGCCGCTTGCCGATGCAGCCGAGTGGGGGCGTCCAACCGCTGATGCAGACGAGAATCAGGATTGGACTGAATGGTCGGAAGCGCCAACTTCATTGCAAGAGGAACTACGCAAGCAATTGCGGGTGTGGCCCTTGAGCGAACGGGAACGTCTGCTGACACAGCTGCTGATCGACGAACTCAGTGACGCCGGATATCTGGAGACGCCACTCACCGAACTGCTCGATCTGATGCCGGATGAGGCCGCCGTCACCCTGAGCGACCTGGAAAGGGCGCTGGCCGTGGTGCAACAACTCGAACCGCCAGGCATCGGTGCCCGTAACCTGCAGGAGTGTCTGCTCTTGCAATTGGCCGAGCTGCCACCGCGCACACCGGGCCGGGCCGTGGCCGAACGGCTGCTCAAGCAGTATTGCGATCTGCTGGCGCGGCGACAGTTTCCGCAACTAGCGCAACTGCTGCACTGCGACGAAAGCGAGTTGCATCTCGCCCGAACCTTGATCCGCACGCTCGATCCGCGTCCCGGAAGATGTTACGCGCCGGACCAAACCCGCTACATCATTCCCGATGTCATCGTTGTGCAAACGGGCAAGCGCTGGGTGGCCCGGATGAATCCGGCGGCTGAGCCGTCCGTGCGCCTGAACCGGAATTACGCAGCACTGGCCGGCCGCAGAAACGGCTCGCCGGCCTGTACCCGCATGTTGCGCGAAGCGCGCTGGCTCTTACGCAGTATCGCGCAGCGGCGCGATACGATCCAGCGCGTGGCCGAAGCCATCGTCCGCCGTCAGCGCGTGTTCTTCAGTCATGGCGATGCCGCCATGCGCCCCATGGCGCTAAAGGACATCGCGGGCGAAGTCGATCTGCATGAATCCACCGTCTGCCGCGTTACCAACGGCAAGTACATGGCGACGCCACGCGGCATTTTTGAGTTCAAGCATTTCTTCTCGCGCGAACTGCCAGCGCGCGGTGGCGGCTGTTCGGCTCTGGCGGTTCGCGCCCTGATCCGCGAACTGATCGCGGCCGAGAATCCGGAACATCCGCTCTCCGACGTTCAGCTGGCGCATCTGCTGAACGCCCAGGGCTTTGGACTAGTGCGCCGCACGGTAAGTAAATACCGCAGCCAGCTGCGTGTGCCCAGTGTCGAGCTGCGCCGCGCCGCCCATCGTTGAATGTACAGCACAGATGGGCTGTACCATGTTCGCACGATTGCGCACAGCGCTCTGCGACAAGGGCGGCCGCGCATTCAGGCGTAAATCTGCCCGTTAGATCTCGACATCAATTCAATCTTGGTGCTGGGCGATTGCCCGCGCCAGTTCAGCCTTGTTCATTGTCGAGCGCCCCTTGATGTTCAGCGCCCGTGCTCGGCGATACAGGGCTGCGCGCGAATTTCCCACGGCATCGACGCCACCGTAAGTCTCTCCCCTACCCTGGCGCTTGGCGGCGCCACTTTTTTGTTGCGAGCGCGGGTCGGAGGGGCCGGGCCGGGATTTGGCCTCCCAGTGGTCGCCAATCTTTTCAAAACTGTGCTTGAGTGCGGCCATCGCCGTACGCGAAGCGCGCTCACCCGCACCGTATTGTTTCTCCGCACTATCGAGCACCGTCGCATAGAGTTTTCGCGCGCGACCGGACGAACGTTTAAGTGTGTCGGGCATACGGGGCATGTCTTTTCTCCGGTAATGGCGGGTTCGGCCACGGCGGGCCACAGGCCGCATCATGGAATCCAGCGCCTGCCGCATTCGAGCGACAGGCGCCGGTGCAAGCCGATTTACGGCGGGTCAGGAGCTGGGTTTGTCCGACTTCGCAGGACTACGCTGCACGGTCAGATTGTTGCGAACGCCGCGCACATCCGGCACTGCCTTGGCGATGGTGACCGCCTGCTCGCGTTCGGCCTCGCTGGCAACGCGGCCGGAAAGTTCGACGATGCCCTTGACCGTATCGACCTTGATACGCGTGGCGCTGACGGTGGAATCGCTGGCAAAACGTGACTTCACTCGGGCCGTGATCGTCGCATCGTCGACGTACTGCCCGACCGAACCGGATTTTTCCTTGTCGTGAGTCGCTTCGCTATCGGCGGCAGCGGCAATATGGGCAGCGCCCAGCAGTACGGCGGAGCCTAGCGCCAACGTCAATGCTTTTATCTTGATCTGCTTCATGGTTGCGTCCTTTCATCGGTTGAAAACAGCAGCAAGGCTGCTCATCCAGTCAGACGCAAGTCATATGCCAACACGTCGACGAAACACAAACCGGCATCATCCAGGATTTATCTGGCACTCAAAATCCTTTGCGACACAGCGGTCTCGGCCTTCGCTGCGCAGATCCTAGGACTGTTCCTACCTGCGAATCGGAAGACATGGCGTTGTCGCGTCCGCAGTCCTTGGCCAATATCCAAGTCATGCTTGGAAGATTTTCAAGCCTTTGAAAACTGCACCGATGACATCGAGAAAAGGGAGTTCCATGTTCGAGTCTCGCAAGTTTGAAATGGCCAGCCCGGAAGGTTCAGGTAACGCCCCGAGCTCGCAGGTCACTGCTTTCGCAGCATTGGAACAGCCGGAGGCTTTCGGTCACTTGTATGGCGTATCCGGAGCAATGCGGGCGGTCTATGAGCAGATTACGCGCGTCGCACCGAGCGATGCCTCGGTATTGATCGTCGGCGAAAACGGTTGTGGCAAGGAGCTGGTCGCGCTGACCATCCATGAGATGAGCGCCTATGCAGACCAGCCGTTTCTCGCCGTGAATTGTGGCGCCCTGCCCCCGACGTTGGTTGAGGCCGAACTATTCGGCTACGAGAAGGGTTCATTCACTGGTGCGCACCGCTCGCATGCCGGCTATTTCGAGCGGGCTCACGGCGGCACTTTGTTTCTCGATGAGATCGGCGAAATGACGCCGGAGATGCAGGTACGCCTGTTGCGTGTACTGGAAACCCATAGCATCCAGCGCATCGGCAGCGACCAGGAAATCGAATGCGAGGTCAGAATCATTGCGGCCACCAATCGCGACCCCATGCAGGCCATCCAGGCCATGCAGTTGCGCGAGGATTTGTACTACCGCCTGGCCGAGTTCCCGATCCTGATCCCTCCCCTGCGCGAGCGCGGCGACGACGTGTTACTGCTGGCACGCCATTTCCTGCGGCAGGCAAATATGCGTAACGGGACGAACAAGCGCTTTGCGCGCGGCGTTGAGGAAAAGCTGCTGGCGCATGAATGGCCGGGTAATGTGCGCGAGCTCAAGAACTGCGTTCAGCGCGCGCATGTAATGGCGGAGCAAGAGGTCGACATTGATACCGCCGGTCCGTTTCGCCCTGCTGATACGGGCAGTGGCGGGTGGCTGGAGTTCATGCCCGGCGGCATTACCCTCGCCGAGGCCGAACGTCAGCTCATCTTTGCAACGCTGGAGCACTTTCGCGGCGACAAGCGCCGTGCCGCCGATGCGCTTGGCATCAGCCTCAAGACCATCTACAACCGGCTTAACCACTACCTTGCTGCCGGCCGCTCCGGCACTGAACCGGAGGCGCCGGTTTAACGCACCGAGCGATATACGCCGGCGCGTTCACGCTTACTCATTACCAGCTGCCACAGCTGTCCCTGACGCGAGCGGAAGAAGCCTGCGCAGCACATCAGGTAATACTTCCACATGCGATAGAAGCGCATGTCGTACTTTCCCTCCAGCTGCGGCCAGGCGCGATTGAAGTTCTCCCACCATGCCATCAGGGTCTTGTCGTAGTCGGGGCCGAAATTGTGCCAGTCCTCGATCAGGAAGCGCTGATCCACCGCCTTGGTGATTTCCTGGGCTGAAGGCAGGTGGCCGTTGGGGAAAATATATTTGTCGAGCCAGGCGTCGCAGGCCGAGGCGCGCGTGTAGTTGCCGATGCTGTGCAGCAGGAACAGGCCGTGATCTTCGAGCAGCCGGTGTACGGTCGAGAAATAAACCGGATAGTTCCTCGGGCCGACATGCTCGAACATGCCGACGGACACAATCTTGTCGTACTTGCCTTGCAGGCTGCGGTAGTCGACGAGTTCGATCTCGACCGGATAGCCGACGCATCGTTCGCGCGCCAGCGCCTGCTGCTCCTTCGAGACCGTGACGCCGAGCACATGGACGCCGCAGTGTTCAGCGGCGTATCGGGCCAGGCCGCCCCAGCCGCAACCGATGTCGAGCAGGCGCTCGCCGCTGCGGAGTTCCAGCTTCTTGCAGATCAGCTCGTACTTGGCCAGTTGTGCCTCTTCGAGGTTGGCAGCGCGCTGCCAATAGCCGCACGAGTACGCCATGGTCGGGTCGAGCATGGCCTGGAAAACGTCGTTGCCCAGATCGTAGTGACGCTCACCAACATGGAAGGCACGCTTTGTTGATTGGGGATTGAACAGTCGTTGCCGCAGGATGGTGCCGGCCAGTTTGAGACGCGCCCAGCCCTTGACCAGCTCGTCGGCATCGATGCGCAGCAGGCGATGAAATAGCTCATCCAGGCGCGGGCTGTCCCACAACCCCTCCATATAGGTTTCGCCGAAGCCAAGCGACCCGCGCGTGAGAATTTGCTGATACACGCTTTCGTCGTGGACGGTGAAGTCCCAGGGGGAGTTGCCGTTGATACGGACACCGGCAGCGCTCACCAGCTCCTGCAGAATGCGCGGCGGTTGGTCCAGACTTTGTGATCCAAAACCCTCTACGGATCCGAACGCTTTTCCCATCTGAGATTCCTCCTGAAAGGCAATGCTCGTTAGGCGCTGCTCGTCGCTCCCCATAGGACGGAGACGGCGGGTTCACTGCTGAAGTTGCGGATTTTATCCCCAACTCCCGAAGAGGTGCCGCACTTTAGTGCATTGGGTCCATTCCACACCGGCGCCTGCCAGAGGCGGGGCCGGGAAGTCATTTCGAGCAAATCCGGTGCCTAATCAAGCCGGAACCAAAGTGCAGTAGTTATGCCAAACTTCATGTCACCTTAGGACTCTGCGCAACGCCATGCCCCTGAACCGCACCTGCATTTTTCCCATCACCGTCTTGCTGGCCCTGGCAGGTTGCGCCACTGCGCCGCAGCCTCTGCCGTTCGATCTGGTCGGCAAGGGTAACAACGTTCATCGCGGACTTTTCAAGCCGGCCGATGGCAGCATCGAAGTGCGTGTCGGGAACAAGGTCTATACGGGGTTTTACGTTATCTCAGCAAGCACGGCACGCTCGACGACCATGGGCTTCGGCCTCGGCTACGGGAGTTATGGACGCTATGGCTATGGGGCCTATGGCGCCTATCCGTCCGAGACCTGGACTACTGTCAGCAACAACAGCGGCAAGGCCTATCTGCAAAGCGCGGATGGCGACAAGCTCAATTGCGACTTTATGTACGAGGGCCGGCGCCTGCTCGGCGAGTGCCGCTCCATGGATAGCGACGTCGTCTATCAGATGGTAGCGAACCCCGCCGTCGCCGTCGCCCAGCCGGCACCGGGGACGCCTCCAGCGGCGGGGAGCAGCAAGTAGTTATTTTTCCGTCTGGAACATCGGCGGAACGTATTCGCCGCGTACATCATCTTCCACCGCCTGCGGCACGGGTGCCTTGACCGGTACAGGCGCAGTTTCAGGCGCCGCTTTGGGCGCAGCCGTTGCGGGCGGCGGCGCGGCCTTGGCGGCCGCTTCCGGATGTTCGATCAACCGCACGATATCGCTGTTGTTGTTCTTCTGCGCCAGCGTCAGGGCAGTTTCGCCGCTCTGATCCGTGAGCTCGACGTCGGCCTTGGCATTCAGCAGCAGTCTGGCGACACTCGCATTGCCGCTCTTGGCTGCCAGCATCAGTGCCGTCTGCTGATTCGGCGCCCGTGCGTCGACCTTGGCACCCTTGGCCAGCAGGTGCGCAACCATTTCCGGTTGATCGGCGAAAACCGCGTATTGCAGCGGCGTCCAGCCGTCGAGATTGATCTGCGCGCCGCCCGCCAGCAGGGCATCGACTGCCGCCTGCTTGCCCATGTAGGCCGCCAGCATCAGCGGCGTATCGCCGACACGGTTGCGGATATTGGGATTGGCTTTTTGCTTGAGCAACTCGGCGATCAAGCCGTCGTTACCGCTACGCGCAGCGATGTGCAGCAGGGAGTTCCCGGCCGGATCGACGCTATTCACGTCCATGCCGCGATTGACAAGGCCCATGACGGTACGCGTATCGTCCAGATAGGCCGCTCCGATCAGATCGTCGTACGCGCCGGCAAACACCGTGGCGCTGGCGGAGGACAGGGTCAGGCCGAGAAGCAGGGAATACAGCTTGGTTTTCATGACTGGGCACCCGGAAAAAGGCGGAAGAAATTGGCGGTGGTTGCCTCAGCCACGGCCTCCGGAGAGATGCCGCGCAGCTGGGCGATTTCAGCGGCCACGTATTTGACGTAGGCCGGTTCGTTGGTTTTGCCGCGGTACGGTACCGGCGCGAGGTACGGCGAATCGGTTTCCACCAGAATGCGGTCGAGCGGTGCCCTGGCGGCAACCTCCTTCAGGGCGACCGCATTTTTGAAGGTGACGATGCCAGAAAAGGAAAGGTGAAAGCCGAGATCCAGCCCTTGTTGTGCGACTTCCCAGGACTCGGTGAAGCAATGAAAGATGCCGCCGACTGCCTCGCCGCCCTCCTCCTTGAGGATGCGCAGTGTATCTTCAGCCGACGAGCGGGTATGGATCACCAACGGCTTCCTGAGCTGCTTCGCTGCACGGATATGTGTGCGGAAGCGATCGCGCTGCCACTCCAGGTCGCCGGTCAGGCGGTAATAGTCGAGCCCGGTTTCGCCGACCGCGAGCACCTTGGGGTGCTGCCCCAGTCGCACCAGCGTGTCTACGTCGGCCTCCGCTACGGGGACAGCCTCCGGGTCGTCGGCGTCGGTGGCGCCGACTTCGTAGTCGGGATGCACGCCGACGGTGGCGTAGAGGTTGGCATGCTGCTCAGCCAGGGCCAGCACGCGGGGAAACTTCTCCAGTGTCACGCTGATGCACATGGCATGACCGACGCCGGCCTCCGCCATATTGGCAAGGATTTCGGGGGTACGGATGGCCAGGTCGGGAAAGTCGAGATGGCAGTGCGAATCTACGAGGCGGTGCTGCATTGAAAAAACCTTATCGAAGCCGGCACAGCCCTGCCGAAGCAGGCGCATCTGCCCAAATTGCGCCGTTTTCCAGCCAGAAATTGACTGACCGTCGCTGAACGGGACATGCTCAAATCGCCGGCAAGGAGAAAACGTACATCACATGTTGCGCCCGGCCATTTTAATGCTGTTGCTGTTTGTCAGCACCCCTGCCGCTGCAATTTGCCCGCCCCGCCCCTTCAATTACCCTTCCATCCTTCGGGTGGAGGATGAGG
>DATMTO010000258.1:0-4261 GCA_035564055.1 Rhodocyclaceae bacterium
TCCAGTCGAGCAGGATCAGGTCGGGTAGCGCCTCATGCACCAGCCGCTGGGCATGCTCGGCATCGCTGGAGGCCAGCACGGTATGTCCGGCGCGTTGCAGATTGGTGGCAATCAGCGTCTGGATCGCCGGTTCGTCTTCGACCAGCAGGATATTGGCAGCCATCGGGGTCTCCCAAGTTTGGGCCTTTATTGATGATGGCAGTTTATGGCGGATCCATGACAATTTGATTACAAGTCTTTTGGCCGGCCCGGTCTGTCGTGAACCATCTTGTATAGTCGGGGTCTCGTATTTCCTCGTATTCATGCTCAAGGAAACAAAATGAAAACCAAAGCCGCCGTCGCCTGGAATGCCAAATCGCCCCTGACCATCGAGGAGGTCGACCTGGCCGGGCCGCGCGCCGGCGAAGTGCTGGTGGAGATCAAGGCCACCGGCATCTGTCACACCGACTATTACACGCTCTCGGGCGCCGATCCGGAAGGCCTCTTCCCGGCCATTCTCGGCCATGAGGGCGCCGGCGTGGTGCTCGAAGTCGGCCCCGGTGTCACCTCGCTCAAGCCGGGCGACCATGTGATCCCGCTGTACACCCCGGAATGCCGCCAGTGCAAGTTCTGTCTCTCGCGCAAGACCAATCTCTGTCAGGCCATCCGCTCGACCCAGGGCAAGGGCCTGATGCCCGACGGCAGCTCGCGTTTCTCCATGGACGGCAAGCCGTTGTTCCACTACATGGGCACCTCCACCTTCGCCAACCACACCGTGGTGCCGGAAATTGCCCTTGCCAAGATCCGCAATGACGCGCCCTTCGACAAGGTCTGCTACATCGGCTGCGGCGTGACGACCGGCCTCGGCGCCGTGCTGTTCTCGGCCAAGGTCGAGGCCGGCGCCAACGTGGTCGTGTTCGGCCTCGGCGGCATCGGGCTGAACGTGATTCAGGGCGCCAAGATGGTCGGCGCCGACAAGATCATCGGCATCGACATCAACCCGGATCGTGAAGCTCTGGCGCGCCAGTTCGGCATGACCCACTTCATCAATCCGAAGAACGTCGCCAACGTCGTCGATGAAATCATCCAGCTCACCGATGGCGGCGCCGACTACAGCTTCGAATGCATCGGCAGCACGCAGGTCATGCGTCAGGCGCTGGAATGCTGTCACAAGGGCTGGGGGCAGAGCTTCATCATCGGCGTGGCCGAGGCCGGCGCCGAGATCAGCACCCGTCCGTTCCAGCTCGTCACCGGCCGCTCATGGCGCGGCTCGGCCTTCGGCGGCGCGCGTGGTCGCACCGACGTCCCCAAGATCGTCGACTGGTATATGGAAGGCAAGATCGATATCGACTCGCTGATCACCCACACGCTGAAGCTAGAGGACATCAACCAGGGCTTCGACTTGATGAAGTCCGGCGAATCGATCCGCTCGGTCGTGATTTATTGAAGAAGAATATGGAAGAACAAGACATCAAGCTGCGCCTGATCGCCGAACACGGCTGCTTCGGCGGCGTACAACGCTTCTACAGCCACCCCTCGGTCGAGATCGGCCTGCGGATGCGGTTTTCGGTTTACCTGCCGCCACAGGCCTTGCAGCCAACTGAACCCGGAGGGCCGGGGTTGAGTCGTGTTCCGGCGCTGCTCTATCTGGCCGGACTGACCTGCACCGAGGAAACCTTCATGATCAAGGCCGGCGCGCAGCGTTTCGCCGCCGAGCATGGCCTCGCGCTAATTGCACCCGACACCAGCCCGCGCGGTGCCAACTGTCCGGGCGAAGCCGACGACTGGGATTTCGGCGTCGGCGCCGGCTTCTATCTCGATGCGACGCAGGAACCCTGGAACAAGCACTACCGCATGGAAAGCTGGCTGATCCGCGAGCTGCTGCCGATGTTGTGCGCGGAGCTGCCGCTGGATGCGGAGCGTCTCGGTATCTTCGGACACTCGATGGGCGGCCACGGCGCATTGACGCTGGCCTTGCGCCATCCGGGCATGTTCAAATCGCTGTCGGCGTTTGCGCCGATCAGCAATCCGCTCGATTGCCCGTGGGGCACCAAGGCCTTCAGCGGCTATCTCGGCGCTGACCGCGACCAGTGGCAGGCCCATGACGCCAGCTGGCTGATGGCGCAACAAAAGACAGCGCCCTACCCGCACGGCATTCTTGTCGATCAGGGTCTGGAGGACAAATTTCTCGATGTGCAGTTGAAGCCGGAGCGCCTTGAAGCCGCCTGCGCCGCCGTCGGCCAGCCGCTGACGCTACGCCGCCATGCCGGCTACGATCACGGCTACTTTTTCATCAGCACCTTCATTGCCGATCACATCGAGCATCACGCCGGCATGCTGAAGCGCTGAGGCCGCGTACACAGCCTCAGGGCGCGCTGGCCGGCTGTTCCGCGACCAGCGTCGTCTTCTTGATCTCGTGCTGGGCCTCGATGTCATCCATCCGCGTGAGCGTGCTGTCGAGCGCAAACAGCCGCGCCCCCTTCGGCTCCTGCTTCACGTAGTAAAGCTTGCCGGGGATGGCGTCGATGGAAATGCTGCCGACCACCTTGCCGTCCGCCCTGCCGAGGATCGTGTGCGGCCCCGGCGCCACTTCGGCAAACAGATAGGTCTTGTCGACGATACGGCCAATGGGACGGTTGTCGATCTCCACCGCCATGGTATTCCAGCCGCCGATGATCTCCTTCCGATACACATACACGCCGGCGACGCCGGACCGGGGCATGAAGTTCTTCAGCATCGCATCGCGTTGCGCATCGCCCTTGGGGACCGACGCACAACCTGCCAGACTCAACACCGCACACACCACCCAAGAATGAATTCGCATTTGCTCCGTCCCGGAATAAGGCTGCGCAAGTTTGCCATCAAACCACCGCCCTCACGCGCTTGCGCTTGAAGCCGAGCGAACTGGCCTCATTTGCAGCATCGGAGTATCCTTATGCCTCTAAACCGCATTACCGGAGCCTGATCATGGCCGGCCTGACCAAAGACACCCCGATTCCCACCGAAATCAAGCTGCATCAAGCCTCGCGCGTGATGGAACTGGCTTTCGACAACGGCAGCTCCTTCCGCCTGCCCTACGAGTTCCTGCGCGTGTATTCGCCGTCCGCCGAAGTGCGCGGCCATGGTCCCGGGCAAGAGACGCTGCAGACCGGCAAGAAGGACGTCGCGATTGTCGATCTGCAGCCGATCGGGCACTACGCCGTCAAGCTGATCTTCTCCGACGGCCACGACACCGGCATCTATTCCTGGGACCTGCTCTACAACATGGGCATGCACCAGGAAGCCATGTGGCTGGAGTATCTGTCCAAGATCAAGAGCGCCTGCGCCAGCCGTACGGCCGCGGCGCAGGGCGGTTTCTGTGGCGGGATCGATACGGACGACGGGCATAAGCACGGCGGTGGCGGCTGCGGTGGCGGTGGCCATGGTCACGGCGGCGGTTGCGGCCACCATCACTGAGAGTTCGCATGAGCCAGACTCACTTCGGTTTCGAGACCGTTAACGAAAACGAGAAGGCCGGCCGCGTCGCCGGCGTGTTCTCGTCTGTCGCCAGCAACTACGACGTCATGAACGACCTGATGTCGGCCGGCCTGCATCGCGTCTGGAAGAAGTTCGCCATCGAGATCGCCGCGCCGCGTCCCGGCGAGCGCGTGCTCGACGTCGCCGGCGGCACCGCCGATCTGTCCTCGGCCTTCCTCAAGAAGGTCGGCCCCAAGGGCCAGGTCTGGCTCACCGACATCAACAACGCCATGCTCACGGTCGGTCGCGACCGTCTGCTCGACGAGGGCCGCATCACGCCGGTGGCGCAATGCGACGCCGAGAAGCTGCCGTTTCCGGACAACCACTTTGACATCATCACGGTTGCCTTCGGTCTGCGCAACATGACCCACAAGGACAAGGCGCTGGCGGAAATGAAGCGCGTCCTGCGCCCCGGCGGCCGCCTGCTGGTGCTGGAATTCTCCAAGGTCTGGGAACCGTTGTCCAAGGCCTACGACCTTTATTCCTTCAAGCTGCTGCCCTGGCTCGGCGAGAAGGTGGCCGGCGATGCCGCCAGCTATCGTTATCTGGCCGAATCGATCCGCATGCATCCGGACCAAAAAACTTTGGCGGCGCTGATGGAACAAGTCGGCCTGGAGCGTGTCGAATACTTCAACATGACTGCGGGCATCGTGGCGCTGCACCGCGGCTACAAGCTGTAACCGGCTGCCGGCCGGGTGGCTTGTGCAACACAAGCCACACCCTATATCGAGGAGACACCATGAAGCGTATTCTGAGCACCGCCTTT
>DATMTO010000259.1:0-12887 GCA_035564055.1 Rhodocyclaceae bacterium
GCGTTGATCTGAGGCAATAGCCGAAAAAAAGCCGACCCGTTTTAACGTGGTCGGCTTTTTTATTGCGGACTGCAGCGGCTCACTCGGCCTCGGGCCACCACATGCTGCGTTGCCAGCCGTCCGGCGAGCAGGCCAGATAGTTGCCGCCATTCATGTCGTCGTGCCAGTCGCCCAGGACATGCCGCACGCACTTCTTTCCGTCCACGTCGTAGTAGTGGCTGGCAAGTCGATGCGTATGTCCGTGGATCATGGTCGAGACATTGTGGCGGCGGAAAGCGTCTATAACGGCATCCTTGTTCACGTCCATGATGGCCATGGATTTCTGCTGCTTCTGTTGCTCGCTCTGAAGGCGCAATTGTTCGATCTGCGCCTTGCGCTCCGTCAGCGGGCGCGCGAGGAAGGCCTGCTGCCATTGGGGGTTGCGCACCATGCGGCGGAAGTCCTGATAGGCCACGTCGTCGGTGCACAGGGTGTCGCCATGCAGTAGCAGCGTGGGCGTGCCGGCGATGTCATGCACGATCTCGTCGGGTAGCAGTTCACTCTCCGTAGCCCGGCAGAAGGCCTCACCAAAAAGGAAGTCGCGATTGCCCGGCAGCACGTACTTGGGCAGGCCGCAGGCCTTGATCGCCGTACAGATTCGCGCATTGAACGGGTCGTCGAGATCGTCATCGCCGGCCCAGTACTCGAAGAGGTCGCCGAGCAGATAGAGTGCATCGTTGCCCGGCACGACCTCCTTGAGGAAGTCGCAAAAAAGGCCGGTCAGGACCGGCCTTGTCGGGCAGAGATGCAGATCGGAGACGAACAGGACCGCCATAGTCTTAGCTCCGTACCGTCTAGGATCTGCTTGGGGTTTAAACGATTTCGGCGCGCTCGATCACCACGTCCTGCACCGGCACGTCGCGATGGAAACCGTTGGTGCCGGTCGGCACGCCCTTGATCTTCTCGACTACGTCCATGCCTTCGACTACCTTGCCGAACACGGCGTAGCCCCAGCCGTCCTGACCCGGGTAGTCGAGGAAGTCGTTATCACCGACGTTGATGAAGAACTGGGCCGATGCCGAATGCGGATCGGAGGTACGGGCCATGGCCAGCGTGCCCTTGGTGTTCTTGAGGCCGGCGGCGATGCCTTGCTTGGCTTCGTTCTCGATCGGTGCCTTGGTTTCCTTTTGCTTCATCCCGGCAGCGAAGCCGCCACCCTGGATCATGAAGCCGTTGATGACGCGGTGGAAGATGGTGCCGTCATAGTGGCCCGACTGGACATAGTCGATAAAGTTCTGTGCGGTCTTGGGGGTGTTCACGGCATCGACTTCGACGCCGATGACGCCCAGATTGGTGTGCAGCTTGATCATGATGTTCTCCTGAAGATCGTTGTTATTTCTTATCGGCCGGCGTGGAAGAACCCTTGCCTTCGGCCTTGTCTGAAATGAGGGTGACGGATTCGATGACGACCGGCGTGGTCGGTACATCATCATAGGAACCGACGCGGCCGGTCGGGACATTGCGGATCTTCATCGCCACTTCCATGCCCTTGACCACCTTGCCGAACACGGCGTAGCCCCAGTTGTCGCGGCCGGGATAGTCGAGCGAGGGATTGTCCTTGACGTTGATGAAGAACTGGGCAGTGGCCGAGTGCGGGTCGTTGGTGCGGGCCATGGCGATGGTGCCGAAACTGTTGCGCAGGCCGGCCAGACTGCCTTCAGGCGCTTCGTTCTGGATCGGAGCACGGGTTGTCTTTTCCTTCATGTCCGCGGTGAAGCCGCCGCCCTGGATCATGAAGTTGGCGATGACGCGGTGAAAGATGGTGCCGCTGTAGAAGCCGTCCTTGGTATAGCGCAGGAAGTTTTCAACTGTCTTGGGCGCCTTGTCGGCGAACAGCTCCAGCGTCATGCTGCCCATACTGGTCTTGATTTCGACCTGCGGGTTGGCGGCGAAAGCCAGGCCGCTGAATGCGACGGTCAGGCAAGCGAGAATGAGTTTCTTCATGAGGTCCTCAGGCGGCGCCTTCGTAGACGATCTTCCAGCGCCCGTCTTCCTTCTTCCAGTACTGGCGCTTCATCATCGTGTTGTTGAGATTGTTGCTCTTGTAGTCCTGACGGAAGGTGACGACGACCATATCGTCCTTGCCCGGGTAGCCGAACATGGTCACCTTGTCGGCAGAAACGGAGATCCAGCTCTTGGCGGCATTGACCGCGCGTTTCTGCGTGGTCCAGGCGTTGTAGTCCGAGCCGTCGGCGCTGAAGTTGTGCGAGTAGTGACTGGCGTAGCGGTCGCCATCGCGGCTTTCCCAGTCCAGACGCCATCCCTCGAAAGCGCTGAGCATGGCCTTGCGCTCCTGCTGCCATTCATCCTGCGACACCCATTCGACATTCTGCGCAATGATTACCGGCGTCAGGCCGATCTGCAGGTGCGAAGAGAGCGCATCTAGATCCGGATTGGCAAGCACGACGCAACCGTCCGATGCGCGCGGCGGGCGCGAGTAGGTGTTGGATGGCGTGCCGTGCAGCCAGATGCCGTGGCCGTTACGGCCGAGGCGGCGATCCAGGTCGTTCGGATAGTTGAGCGGCCAGGCGCCGCTGCCGTAGAAGTCGCCAATCTTTTCACGCGGCAGGTTGCCGACGACTTGATAGACACCGATCGGCGTCTTCTTGTCGCCCTCGCGCATCTTCTCGACGCCAAGCTTGCCTTGCGTGATGTAGAAGTCGTTGACCAGCTTCGGCGCGCCCGTGGCGTTCTCGTACAGGTAGAGGCGCGAACGTTGCGCATCGACGACGACGGCATATTTCTGCTCGGGCAGCATCTGCAGCAGATAGCTCGGCAGCATGTTGGCGGCCGGCTTGCTGCGATAGGCGTTGAGGCGCGCCAGTGCTTCGGCGCGCAGATCGGCCAGCTTGTCCTGTGGTGCGTTGACGGCATTGCCGAAGGTGGAGATCGGCTGCGCGCGGGCGAGCAGCAGGTCGCCCTTGACGAGCTGGCCCAGGCGGAAATTCGGATAGCGCTCAGTCAGCGTCTCGGCCTGCTGCAGGGCGAGGTCGAGGCGGTTCTGCTCAATGCGCGCGAACACCTCGGTGAGCTGTGCTTCCGGGCTGTCGCCGGTCGGCAGCGCCAACGGCGAATAGGCCTCGTGCGCCTGCGCGGAAGCCGGCTGCGGCAATTTGTTGCCGAGCACTTCGCTCCCGAAGAAATAGCTTGCGAGTACTATTCCGACCCCGGCCGGAATCGCCAGCTTGCGCATGACCGATCTGCCTTTCCCGACTGCGTTCAAAACTTTAGCCACCTACGCGTTCCTGCTGAATCAGCCACTTGCCGTCGCGCTTGACCAGCACCAGTGTCTTGGTCGTCGACGAACTCAGGGAGGCTGACTTGTAGTTCTGGCGGAACCTTGCCGTCACCTGTTCGGCACCGTCTGCCACAACCTTGATGTTGTCGACATCGACGCTGATCTTACCGGGCTTGTTGATGCGCTGGTGGCGCTCGGTTTCCCAGGCGGAACGGCTACCGCCGCCGGGTACCTTGAAGTCCTTGGCGTATTTTGCCAGATAGACCTTCACGTCCTTGCGCTCCCAGGCCGATGCCCAGGCTTCGATCACCTTGGTCACTTCGGCGCTGACATCGGCAGTCTTCACTTCCGGCTTGGCCTCGGGTTTGGGTTCCGGCTTTGTTTCGACCACAGGCTTAGGCGGCTCGACCTTTGCCGGTTCGGCCGGCTTGACGACCTCTGGCTTCGGCGCCGTAGCCACCACGGTCGGCGTCGGCGGCGCGATCGGCGTGGCCGGCGGCGTTACTGTTGGCTTGCTTGGCTCCACCGGTTTGACCGGTTCGATCGCCGGCTTGCTACCCGGGCGTGTGGCGGTGGTGGTCAGGTCCTTGATCAGGGCCAGCTTGCTTTGGGCGCTGGTGTTGGACGCGTCGAGCTGCAAGGCCTTGCCGTAGGCCTGGCTGGCGAGGCGGGCGTACAGGTCGCCGAGGTTCTCATGCGCGGTGGCGTAGGCCGGATGCGTGCGGATGGCCTGCTCCAGTGCCTGCTTGGCCTTGTCGTACTGCTTTTGCTGGGCGTAGATCACGGCCAGATTGTTGTAGGGTTCAGGCAGCTCCGGGTAGTCCTCGGTGAGCTTGGTGAAGATGGCCTTGGCCTCATCGTTGCGACCCAGGTCCACGAGAATGGTGCCCTTGAGGAAGCGTGCCTGGGCATCCTTGGGCTTGTCGGCCAGGAAGCGGTCAACCTGCTCCAGTGCCTGGGCTTGCTGGCCCTGGCGATACAGCCGGCCGGCGTCCTGCAGGGCATCGGCATGTGCGGGCTGAATGCCCAGAATCAGGCTCAGGCAGGCGAGGGCGGTCAGGGTGCGACGCAGGGGCATGTTATACTCGGCAACAGTTTTTGAACGGTTTTGTGTCTTGCAACGTACTGTATTTGAACGTTTATTCGTTCTTTGTCTGGGTTTTGTCGAGGTTTCTGAACAATGCTCGACGGACCAGCCAACACAGCCTTAGATTCTACCAACAAGCCAGCCCCAGCAATAGCCGAAATGCACAGTCTTTTCAGTGCTCCCCGGGGTTTAGCAAACGCGCTTTACGGCTCCCTGACGAGCCCCTGACGACATGCTCAAGATCCATAATTCCCTGACCCGCAGCAAACAGGATTTCTTGCCCATTGAACCCGGCCATGTGCGCATGTACGTCTGCGGCATGACCGTGTACGACTTTTGCCATCTCGGCCATGCGCGTGTCATGGTGGTGTTCGATATGGTGGCGCGCTGGCTGCGCGAGCGCGGCTACAAGGTCACCTACGTCCGTAACATCACCGATATTGATGACAAGATCATCAAGCGCGCCGCTGAAAACGGCGAGAGCATTCGTACGCTGACCGATCGCTTCATTCAGGCCATGCATGAAGATGCGGACGCGCTGGGTGTTCTGAGACCCGACCATGAGCCGCGTGCGACCGAATACGTGCAGCAGATGCTGGACATGATCGCCAGGCTCGAAAAGCACGGCTACGCGTACATTGCCGCCAATCGCGACGTCTGTTACTCGGTGCGCAAGTTTCCCAATTACGGCAAGCTTTCGGGCAAGTCGCTCGACGATCTGCGCGCCGGCGAACGTGTTGATGTCGTGGACGGCAAGCAGGACCCGCTCGATTTCGTGCTGTGGAAGCACGCCAAGGACGACGACGCAGACGAGGTCAAGTGGGACTCGCCCTGGGGCGCCGGTCGCCCGGGCTGGCATATCGAGTGCTCGGCCATGGGTAGCGATATTCTCGGCAAGCAGTTCGATATTCACGGCGGCGGTCAGGATCTGCAGTTCCCGCATCATGAGAACGAAATCGCCCAGTCGGAAGGCGCCATGGAGCCGCATGCCGGCCAGCATGCGCAGGATTGCCAGTATGTGAACTACTGGATGCATAACGGCTTCATTCGCGTCGACGACGAGAAGATGTCGAAGTCCCTGGGTAATTTTTTCACCATTCGCGACGTACTCAAGCAGTACGATCCGGAGGTGGTGCGCTTCTTCATTCTGCGCGCCCACTATCGTAGCCCGCTCAACTACTCGGATGCCCATCTCGATGATGCCCGCAGTGCGTTGACCCGTCTGTACACGGCATTGAAGAACCATCCGGCGAGCAACGTCGCAGTCGACTGGGACGAGGCGCATGCGCAGAAGTTTGCTGCCGCCATGAATGACGACTTCGGTACTTCCGAGGCGCTGGCTGTCCTCTTTGATCTCGCCAATCTGGTCAATCGCGACAATGATCCCGGCATCGCCCATCAGTTGCGCGCACTCGGCGGCGTGCTCGGTCTGCTGCAGCGTGATGCCCAGGTTTTCCTGCAGGCTGCGCCGGCGGCGGCTGACGGACTTGCCAACGAGGCGATTGAGGCGTTGATCGTGGCGCGTGTCGAGGCCAAGAAGGCCCGCAATTTCGCTGAGTCCGACCGCATTCGCGACGAGCTCAAGGCCGCCGGCATTGTGCTTGAAGACAAGCCAGGCGGCGTGACCGAGTGGCGGCGCGGCTAAGTGGAAAGGCGCGGGGACACTGATGCAATTTCGTTATCCGCGTTCCTTCTTCAAACTGCTGGCGGTCGGTTTTTTTCTGGCGGTGCTGCCGCTGACGGCGGGTCTGCTCGCCATGACCGTAGCGATCCAGAAGCTGTCGACGCAAAGTCAGCAGGCCGTATTCGACGCCGCGCGCATTGCCCACGGCAGTCGCCAATTGGCCGAGGTCCTGCCTACGCTGGAACGTTCGGCGCGGCAGAACCAGATTCTCCAGGATGAAACTCTGCGTGCCGGCTACATCAGCCTGCGCGAGGAGTT
Organism: Rhodocyclaceae bacterium; assembly: GCA_035564055.1. Classification (GTDB taxonomy): domain Bacteria; phylum Pseudomonadota; class Gammaproteobacteria; order Burkholderiales; family Rhodocyclaceae. The sequence continues at coordinate 6,307 of DATMTO010000259.1, forward strand.
CGCAGAGATCATTGCACAGATGCAGCAAATGCCGCTCGACGCGGAAATGCGCGCCTTGCTCAACAGCATGGTCGAGGAGGAGGCGGAGGCCTACCGTCTGCAGATCGATAACAAGAGCAAGGATATGAATGAGCAGTTCTCCCGGTTAGCCAAGACCGGTCGAGAAATGTTGTTTCACTCGAGCGCGGTGATCGACCGCGAAGCCGGAGCGCTGAAGGCGCAGGCCGAGGAGGCCGAGAATGGTGCGCGTCTGCAGCTGCTCGTGGTGGTGCCGGTGGCGCTGCTGGTAGTCGCGGGGTTCACGCATCTGCTGGCGCGGCCCATCGCGCAGATCGAAGCCGGGATTCTGGGGCTCGGCGAACGGCGCCTGCATGAACGCGTGGTGGTCGAGGGGCCGGACGATCTGGTTCAGCTCGGCGAGCAGTTGAACTGGCTGCGCGAACGATTGCAGCAATTGGAAGAGCAAAAGGCGCAGTTTCTGCGCCATGTCTCGCATGAACTCAAGACGCCGCTGACGGCCTTGCGCGAAGGTTCGGAGCTGCTGGCCGAGGGCACCACCGGCGCGCTGCAGCCGCGTCAGCAGGAAATCGTGCGCATCCTGCGCGAGAACAGTATTCATCTGCAGCAGTTGATCGAGGACCTGCTGCGTCACGGCGAGGCCGAGTTCCGTGCCGCGCGTGTCGAGATCAAGTCATTCTCGTTGCCGGATCTGGTGGCGCAGGTCAGCGAACGCCACAGCATTGCCCTGGAGGCGAAGCAGCTGCAACTACGCAGCTCCGCCGATGCCCGGCAGTTGCGTACCGATCCAGAACGGGTGCGGGTAATTCTGGACAATCTGTTGTCGAACGCGATCAAGCACGCGCCTTCAGGCAGCACCGTGGAACTTTTTGCGCGAGTGGAAGCCAATCAGGGCGTGCAACAGCTGGCGCTGCGCGTCATGGATGCCGGCCCCGGGGTTCCACCCGAAGCGCGTGAGCGCGTGTTCGAACCTTTCTACCGCGGCGCCACGCCGGCAGGTAGCAAGGTCAAGAGTACCGGTCTGGGTTTGTCGATCTGCCGCGATCATGCGCGCGCACTCGGCGGGTCGATTACGATAGGCGACGGTTGCGGCGATTTCCGCGTCGTTTTGCCCGTGGAGGTTGTGGCATGAAAAATGGATTGTGGGTATTGCTGCTGGTTTTGAGTGCCTGTGCAACGATCGGGCAGGGCAACGGCGACCGCTACTGGATGAAGCCCGACGACGCCTATGTCGGTATGGACGATGCAGTCTCGATACTGCACTACGCCAACTATGTGCGTGGCCTGACGGCGGCCGAGCGCGATCGCGAAACGGAACGTCAGCGCGTTGCCTATGCGCGCGACAAGAGTGACTTCCGCCGCCTGCAGTACGCATTTGCCTTGACTACGGGAGAGGCCGGCGCGGGCGATCGCAAGCTGGCCTTGCAACTGATCGAACCGCTACAGGATGGCCGCCACGACAGTGGTCTGGCAGCGTTGGCCGCGCTCTTGAGCGCGCAGCTGAATGCGCTGGTACAGGCGCAGCAGCAGGGCATACAAACGGGGGCTCAACAAGGACAGAAACGCATCGACGAGCTGGAGAAGAAGCTCGATGCGGTCAAGGACATCGAGCGCAGCTTGTTGCGGCGCGAGAAAGGAAAACTGTGAACGAAAGCCGCTCCAACTACCTGCTGCTGGTAGACGACGACCCCGATCTGCTGCGTTTGCTTGCCATCCGCCTGGAGGCGGCGGGCTATCGCGTTGAAACCGCGGGCAACGGTCAGGAGGCGCTGGCCCGTGCGAGCGTCGAACGTCCGCTGCTAGTGATCTCCGACATGCAGATGCCGGGCATGGACGGCGCTGCTCTCTTTGATGCCTTGCGCGTCCAGCATCCCTTGCTGCCAGTCATTATCCTGACGGCGCATGGCAGTATTCCGGATGCGGTTGCGGCGACGCAGCGCGGTGTCTTCGGCTATCTGACCAAGCCCTATGAACCAAAGGCCTTGCTCGACCTGGTCGCACAAGCCCTGCGTCTGGCGCCGTCGAGCGAGTCGGGCAGCGTGCCCGACTGGCGCAGCGATATCGTGACCCAGAACGGCGTCATGGAGGATCTGCTGGCGCGCGCCGAGCTGGTGGCCGCCGGCGACGCCAGTGTGCTGCTGCTGGGCGAGTCGGGTACGGGGAAGGAAGTACTGGCCAAAGCCATTCATCGCGCCAGTCCGCGTCGTGACGCCCCTTTCGTGGCGGTGAATTGCGGCGCAATCCCGGAAAACCTGCTGGAGTCGGAGCTCTTCGGCTATGTGAAGGGCGCCTTCACCGGCGCCAATCGCGACCAGCGCGGCCTGATTCCCGAGGCCGATGGCGGCACCTTGTTCCTCGATGAAATCGGCGACATGCCGACACCGTTGCAGGTCAAGTTGCTGCGCGTGCTCGAAGAGCGCGAGGTGCGCCCGGTCGGCAGTACCAAGAGCGTTTCCGTGAATATCCGTGTCATCAGCGCCACCCACCGCGATTTGCGCGAAGAGATGGCGAGCGGGCAGTTCCGCAGCGACCTTTACTATCGTCTGAATGTCGTATCGCTGGATATTCCCGCGCTGAATGAACGGCGCGACGACATTCCGCTGCTGGCGAATCATTTCCTGCATCGTCTGGCTGAGCGATACAACAAGGAAATCAACGCGTTTTCCCCGGATGCAATGGAGCTGCTGGTGCGCGCCAGCTGGCCCGGCAATGCGCGGCAGTTGCTCAACGTGGTCGAGCAGGCTGTCGCCCTGGCTACCTCGGGTGTGGTCCCGCTGGCGCTGGTGCAGCAGGCGATTCGCGAAACCGAAGAGGTGGTGCCTTTCGACGAGGCGCGCCGCCGTTTCGAGAGTGACTATCTGGTGCGCCTGCTCAAGATGACCGGTGGCAACGTGGCCCAGGCCGCCAAGCTGGCGCAACGTAATCGCACCGACTTCTACAAGCTGCTGCAAAGGCATTCACTGGAGCCGGCGCTCTTCAAGTAAGGCTGTCTGCAATAGACGGTCGTCTCTGTCGCCGCCCGGCGACAGAAAAAATCCATTTCAAATCAGGCTTGTAAAGCTTGCCCTTAGGCCGGCTGTCGCCGCTTGGCGACGGCCGCGCCGTCGGCGTTCATCGACGAATTTTCTTATCTCTTTGTTTTTATTGGTTTATGTGCGCTGGCATAGGGCTTGCGTATAGAAGGTACGAAGCGCCAGAAACGACTGGCCTCACAAAAGGGAAAAGAAGCATGGACACAAGAAGAATGGGCGTCGTGATGCTGCTGATGATGTTTGTGGTCATCGGTGCGGCATTAAGTGGATGCAGCAGTAATCCGAGCAAGCAGGACATCGGCACCGTCGGCGGTGCTGTGGTGGGCGGCCTCGCCGGCGCTGCGCTGACCGGTACCACGGTCGGTACGGTGGCGGGTGCAGGAGCCGGCGCTTATGCGGGTAATCGCATCGGTCGCCAGCTTGATCGCAAATAACTAAGTAAGGAGAGACGAGATGAGCAATCTGATTGTCGGCAACAACGATCAGGCACTCCTGAAGGAGAAGGCCATGAACATCAAACCGAAGATTCTTTATCCCTCGCTGATCGTCGCGGCGTTTTCGGTCACGCTGCTGAGTCTCACTGGTGTCGCTGCACTGACCGGTTATCTGCCGGGTGCGAGCGCCAAGCAGGAGAGCAGCCAGGGCGATATGCCGCGCAAGGGTACGCCGGCCGACGACAAGACAGCGGCCTTGTGCGCGAGTTGCGGGACGGTGGAAAGCGTACGTCTGGTTGAACGCAAGGGCTCGGGTAGCGGCCTTGGCGCGGTGGCTGGCGGTGTCGCTGGCGCCTTGATCGGCAACCAGTTCGGCGGCGGTTCGGGCCGTACTGTGATGACGATTGCCGGCGCTGGCGGCGGTGCTTATGCCGGTAACGAAATCGAAAAGAACATGAACAAGAGCAGCGCCTACCAAATCAAGGTACGCATGGCCGATGGCAGCATGCGCACGCTGAGCCAGCGTGAGGTGCCGCACGTAAATTCAGGCGACCGTGTGCGTATCAGCAACGGCGTGATCGCCGAGGTGCTCTAGATCTAATTTCGACCGCATCAGGTCAAACCTGTTTTGGGTTCGCACAGACCGGGGTTTCTCCCCCTACCCCGGTCGAGCCCATCCACCCCGCTGCCGGTTCTCTCCCCGGTGGCGGGGTTTTCTTTTCTATTGCTGCCTTCGCTTGATCCTACGGTTTCTCCGTAGGAAAAGTGAAAACGCCGCCTAGGCGGCGCATCAACGATTCAAGGGCTTGAGGGGGTCAGGAATGCGCTGCGATGACTTCGCCAGTGCGCTCTTCCAGCGCGGCCAGCTCGCTTTCCTCGATGCCGAGTTGCTCCAGGCAGGCTGCGCCGAGCTTGTCCCATTCGTGGGTCCTGCTGCGACCGGTGCTTTGCTGCAGGAGGTGCTCGGCGAGTTGCGAGATCGCCACCAGATAACGGAAGGGGGCTTGTTGGAGCTCAGGTTCTTCCGGGATTTCGTGATGATGGCGAACTGCCTTGCAGATATTGTCGGGCAGCCACCATGATTGTGTCATCAGCGAACCCATGACCACATGATTGGTCGGCAACAATTCATCCTCGACGTCGGTGAAGGTGCGGAACTGTTCGCTGTTCGCGCTTTGCAGAATGCGCGTGTAATCCGGGAAGTGCTGCAACAGCACCGCTATGCCGCAATCGCGGAAAAGTCCGTAGGTATAGGCTTCCTGCGGACGTACACCGGGCCATTGCTTGTGGTTGGCGAGCCAGCCGGACAGGTTGGCGATTTGCGCGGAGGCGTCCCAGAAACGTTCCATCGAACGCATGTTCGGGAAGGCTTCAGCAAGGGCAATGCACGCAACGGCTTGGCTGGCCGTGTCGAGGCCCAGCAGCAGTAAGGCTTCGGAGACGCTGGAGATGCGGCGCTGGGCGCCAAAGTAGGGCGAGTTCGCAAGTTTGACCAGGCCCGCCGCCAAGGCCACATCGCTGCTGATGATCTGGGTCAGGTGACGGAAGTCCGGTTCCGTGCGCTCCATTTCATGCGCGATGCGTTCCAGCGCGATGGGACAGGGCGGTATGCGGTTGTCCCGAAGGGCGGACTGGAATTCCCGATTGAGCGGATTGTCTTTGTTATTGTCGGATGCTGTCATGGTCATACTCTGTCCGGGTCTTGTCCTGCGTTCGTGTGCGCAGCCATTCCAGAAGTGTATCGCCAGACATGGCGCTTGCATATAGGTGCCCCTGCATGCCGTTGATGCGGGCCTGTCGCAAGGCTTGCATCTGCGCCTCGTTCTCCACGCCTTCCGCGACGACGACCATGCCCAGCTCCTGGCCGAGGCGCGTCATCGCCTTGACGATGGCGTAGGCGCGCGGGTCATCCGGCAGGGCGGTGGCAAAAGCGCGATCAAGCTTGAGCTTGGCGGCGTGTATGTCCTTGAGATTCGCCAGGCAGGAGTAGCCAGTACCGAAGTCGTCAATGGCCAGCGTGACGCCGGTGGCGCGGACATCGCAGAGGTTCTCCTGCACGGTGGACGACATGTCCATGAACAGCGACTCGGTCAGTTCCAGCTCCAGCCGATTCGCCGGAACCTTGGCGTAGATCATGGCGCTGCTCAGCGTCTGTGCAAATGCCGGGGACAGCAGCTGGGCACGCGAGACATTGACTGCTACCTTGAAGTCGTAACCGGCTTCCATCAGTCGTCGTGCAAACAGGGCACCTTGCGTCAGGGTCCATTCGCCGAGCCGGGTGATGAGGCCCGTCTTTTCCGCGACTGGAATGAAAATGCCGGGCGGCAGGCTTTTGCCATCGACCGTGCAGCGCATCAGCGCTTCGACCGATTCAATGCTTCCGTCGAGACCGAGGATGGGCTGGTAATGCAGCTCCAGTCCGCCGGTATCCATGGCGCGATGCAGCTTGCTTTCGATGTCCAGCTCGGTTCGCGCCGGTAGCGCCGTAGGGCGGCGCTCCGTATCGTCGGCATGCGCATACAGCCAGCGCTGGCTGCCGCGCTTGGCGCGATGCATGGCCTGATCGGCGCGTTGCAGGAGACTGATGGCATTTTCTCCCGCCTGCAGCATGGCGATGCCGATGCTCGCGCTGGGATGCAGCGTCATGTCGTCCCAGGTCAATGCAGCCTTGATGCAGGTTTCGATTCGCACGGCCAGTTCGGTGACGACGGACTCGTTCTCTGCGTAGAGGAGGCAGACGAATTCGTCCGCCCCCATATGGCCAATGTGCGCGTCGTGGCCGACGGCCTCGTCGAGACGGCGCGCAATGATGGCGATGATTTTGTCGCCATCGCCGTAGCCGAAGGTTTCGTTGACTTGCTGGAAGCGATCAAGGTTAATCCACAAGGCGGCGATGCTGCCGGGTGCGGCACCATCGATCATGTACTGGGAAAGCTGCAGGCAGCGTTCGCGGCTTAACAGTTCGGCCATGGGTAGGGGAATCTCTGCTGGTGTGATGTTTTGTCAGCATCATACCCTCGGGAGCTCGTTCGGATGTAAGAAATGCCGACAAAATTCCCGCCGAAATTAATGATTTATGCAACAGCACTTCAAGTAA
>DATMTO010000260.1:0-18232 GCA_035564055.1 Rhodocyclaceae bacterium
ATCCGGCCCACGCGGCCTAAGGAATCACTGCATGAGCGACACGCGCATCTATTCCCGCATCACTGGCACCGGCAGCTATCTGCCCGGCAATCCGATCACCAATCATGATCTGGTCGCCCGCGGGATTGAAACTTCCGACGAATGGATCGTCGAACGCACCGGCATCAGCGCCCGCCACTACGCGCCTGAAGGCGTGTTCAGCAGCGATCTGGCGCTGGAGGCCAGCAAGCGCGCGCTGGAGGCGGCGAATTGCGCGGTCGAGGACATCGATCTGATCGTCGTTGCGACCTCGACGCCGGATATGGTTTTCCCGAGCACCGCTGCCCTGTTGCAGAACAAGCTGGGCATGAAGAATGGTGCGCCGGCACTGGATGTGCAGGCCGTCTGCAGCGGTTTCGTCTATGCCCTGACGCTGGCCGACAAGTTCATCCGCTCCGGCTCGCACAAGCGCGCGCTGGTCGTCGGCGCGGAAGTGTTTTCGCGTGTGGTCGACTGGAACGACCGCACCACCTGCGTGCTCTTTGGCGATGGCGCCGGCGCCGTGGTACTCGAAGCCAGCAATGAGCCCGGCATTCTGGCTTCGGCCCTGCATGCCGATGGCAGCTACAACGACATTCTCAATGCGCCTGGTCAAGTTGCCAGCGGGCAGGTATGCGGCACGCCTTTCGTCAAGATGGATGGCCAGGCCGTGTTCAAGTTCGCCGTCAAGGTGCTGTCCGAAGTCGCCGGCGAGGCACTCGAAGCCGCCGGCATGACCCAGGACAAGATCGACTGGCTGGTACCGCACCAGGCCAATGTCCGCATCATCCAGTCCACCGCGCGCAAGCTGGGTCTGGACATGGACAAGGTGATTCTCACCGTCGGCCAGCATGGCAACACCTCGGGTGCTTCGATTCCGCTGGCGCTTGATGTCGGCGTGCGCAGCGGACGCATCCAGCGTGGCCAGAACCTCATGCTCGAAGGCGTGGGCGGCGGCTTCACCTGGGGCGCAGTACTGCTCCGTTTCTGATTTCCGAATCATCTTTCATTAGAACGCTCATGAAATTTGCACTCGTATTCCCAGGTCAGGGCTCGCAATCGATCGGCATGATGGCCGCCTATGGCGACAGCCCGATCATCCGCAAGACTTTTGACGAAGCCTCGAATGCGCTCGGCCGCGATCTGTGGCAATTAGCGACCGACGGTCCGGCTGAAGCCCTCTCGCAAACCGTCAATACCCAGCCGCTGATGCTGACCGCGGCGATTGCCGCTTACCGCCTGTGGCAGGAAAAGGGCGGTCCGGCACCGGCCATGGTGGCAGGTCATAGCCTCGGCGAATATTCCGCCCTCGTTGCTGCCGGTGTGATCGCTTTTACCGATGCTGTGCCGCTGGTCGAATTCCGTGCGCAGGCGATGCAGGGGGCGGTGGCTGCCGGTGTTGGCGGCATGGCTGCGATTCTCGGTTTGGATGCTGAAGCTGTGAAGGCTGCTTGCGCTACCGCGAGTACCGGCGGCGAAGTCGTGCAGGCGGTGAATTTCAACGAGCCCAAGCAGACCGTAATTGCCGGTCATACCGCCGCCGTTCAGCGCGCGGCCGATGCGTGCAAGGAAGCCGGTGCCAAGCGTGCCGTTATCCTCGCCGTGTCCGCGCCGTTCCACTCGACGCTGCTGCAGCCGGCTGCCGACAAGCTGCGCGCCAAGCTCGATACCGTTACCTTTAATGCACCGCAGATTCCGTTGATTAACAACGTCGACGTCGCGATCGAAACTGATCCGGCCCGCATCAAGGATGCACTCGTTCGCCAAGCCGCATCGGCGGTGCGCTGGGTCGAGACCATGCAGGCGATGGCCGCCCAGGGCGTCACCTCGGTTTATGAATGCGGCCCGGGCAAGGTGCTCGCCGGTCTGACCAAGCGTTGCGTCGACACGCTCGGCGGCGGCGCAATGGCTGATCTCGCAGGTATTGAAGCTGCCATTGACGCAATTAAGGCAGCCGTCAAGGAGAATCCATAAATGACAAATCTCGCAGGACAAATCGCGCTCGTCACTGGCGCTTCGCGCGGCATCGGCCGCGCTATCGCGCTTGAGCTGGGCGCCCAGGGTGCCATCGTGATCGGCACCGCGACGTCGGAAGCCGGCGCCGTCGACATCCAGAAGGGACTCGATGAAGCCGGCGTCAAGGGCTGGGGCGCAGTGCTCAACGTCACCGACGCAGCTGCGGCCGAAGCCTTCATCGGCGAAGTCGAAAAGAAGTTTGGTGGCATTTCCATCCTCGTGAATAACGCCGGTATCACCCGCGACAACCTCGCCATGCGCATGAAGGACGAGGAGTGGGACGACGTCATCGAGACCAATCTCAAGGCCGTGTTCCGCATGAGCAAGCTGGTCATGCGCGGCATGATGAAGGCGCGTACCGGCCGCATCATCAGCATCACGTCGGTGGTCGGTGAAGCCGGTAACCCCGGTCAGGCCAACTACGCCGCCGCCAAGGCCGGTGTCGCCGGCATGACCCGCGCGCTGGCGCAGGAGCTGGGTAGCCGCGGCGTGACCGTGAATTGCGTGGCGCCGGGCTTCATTGACACCGACATGACCCGTGGCCTGCCGGATGCGCAGAAGGATGCGCTGCAGCAGAAGATTCCGCTCGGTCGTCTCGGTTCGGCCCAGGAGATCGCCGCCGCTGTGGCTTTCCTGGCCAGCCCGGGCGCAGCCTACATTACCGGCGAAACGATCAATGTAAATGGTGGCATGTACATGGCCTGATCCCGCGTTTGCGATAAGGCCTTGCCAGCAGTCACACAAATCGTTTCTGTTAGAATAGAAAAGTTTTTTAACACACCCCGTTTTGGGAAGGAGTTATAGATGGACAACCTCGAACAACGCGTCAAGAAGATCGTCGCTGAACAACTCGGCGTGAACGAAGCCGACATCAAGAACGAATCCTCGTTCGTTGACGATCTGGGCGCCGATTCGCTGGACACCGTTGAGCTGGTCATGGCTCTGGAAGAAGAATTCGAATGCGAGATCCCGGACGAAGAAGCCGAGAAGATCACCAGCGTTCAGCAAGCGATCGACTACGTCAACAAGAACCTGAAGTAAGTCGCTTTTAGCAATTTCCTGGAGTAGACCTTGTCACGTCGCAGAGTGGTCGTGACCGGCCTGGGTATCATCTCGCCGGTCGGCAACACCGTTACGGAAGCCTGGAACAACATCATTGCCGGCAAGAGCGGCATTGGTCGTATTACACGCTTCGATGCATCGAACTTCGCCGCCCAGATTGCGGGTGAGGTGAAGGATTTCGATGTTGCCCAGTATCTTTCACCCAAGGATGCTCGCCGGATGGATACCTTTATCCATTACGGGCTGGCAGCAGGCGTTCAGGCAATCAAGGACTCCGGGATCGAGGTGAATGAAGCCAATGCGCATCGCATTGGCGTCAATATCGGTTCCGGCATCGGCGGTTTGCCGATGATCGAGGACACGCATGCGGAATATGCCGCTGGCGGTCCGCGCAAGATTTCGCCGTTCTTTATTCCCGGCACGATCATCAACATGATCTCCGGCAATCTCTCCATCATGCACGGCCTCAAGGGCCCGAACATTTCGGTGGTGACGGCCTGCACGACGGGTCTGCACGCTATCGGTCTGTCCGCTCGCATGATCGAGTACGGCGATGCTGACATGATGGTTTGCGGTGGCGCCGAATCGACGGTGACGCCGCTGGCGATCGGCGGTTTTGCTTCGGCCAAAGCCTTGTCCACGCGCAACGACGATCCCGCCACGGCCAGCCGTCCCTGGGACACGGGCCGCGACGGCTTTGTGCTGGGCGAAGGCGCCGGTGTGCTGGTGCTTGAAGAGTACGAGCACGCCAAGAAGCGTGGCGCCAAGATTTACGCCGAGCTGGCGGGTTTCGGCATGAGCGGCGATGCTTATCACATGACCGCGCCGGATACCGATGGCCCCAAGCGCTCCATGCTGGCGGCGCTGGCGAATGCGGGCATCAACCCGGATCAGGTGCAGTACCTGAACGCTCACGGCACCTCGACGCCGCTGGGCGACAAGAACGAAACCGATGCCATCAAGCTGGCATTTGGTGATGCGGCCAAGAAACTTGTCGTGAATTCGACCAAGTCCATGACCGGTCACCTGCTCGGTGGCGCCGGTGGTCTGGAGTCGGCTTTCACCGTGCTCGCCGTGCATCATCAGATTTCCCCGCCCACGATCAACATCTTCGAGCAGGACCCCGAGTGCGATCTCGACTACTGCGCCAATACGGCACGCGATATGAAGATCGAGTATGCGCTGAAGAACAACTTCGGCTTCGGCGGTACCAACGGCACCATCGCCTTCAAGCGTATCTGAGGCAGGCGTGATGGAGTTGCCGCTCAGGCTGCAACTCAAACCATCGCGTAGCTATTTGCTGTTTCTGGCCAGCGGCCACATCCTAGCGGGTGTGGCCGTTTGTCTTTTGCCTTTGCCGATGCTGTTGCGCGCGGGCGGTCTGGTGCTGCTGGGTTTGCTGTTCATACGGCAATGGCATGCCTGCGCGCGCCACTTGCCGGGGCTGCTGTTGCGTCGCGATGGCAGGCTGGAGCTGATGTCCGGCGGAGCGCCGCCGGTGGTTGCCGACATTGAGGGCGATACGCTGGTCTGGCCCTGGCTGGTGGTGCTGCATCTGCGTACCGAAGACGGCGCCCGCAGAGCTTTGCCGCTATTCCCTGATGCGTTTGATGCAACCGACGCGCATCGTCGCTTGCGCGTTTGGTTGCGCTGGCGCGCTGAGACCCATTCGGTCTAGCCGCGGCGCGGCGGAATCACCGTTTCCATCGCCCTGGGCAGCGTCTCCGGATAGTCCAGGCTGTAGTGCAGGCCGCGGCTCTCGTGGCGGCGCAGTGCGCTGCGGATGATGAGGTGGGCGGTCAGCACCAGATTGCGCAACTCGATCAGGTCGTTGGAGATGCGGAAGTTGGCGTAGTAGTCGTCGATTTCCCGTTCCAGCAGACGGATACGGTGCTGGGCGCGCTCCAGGCGTTTGTTGGTGCGTACGATGCCGACGTAGTCCCACATGAAGCGGCGCAGTTCGTCCCAGTTGTGCGAGATGACAATGGCTTCATCGGCATCGGTGACGCGGCTTTCGTCCCATGCCGGCAGATCGACGGCGCTGCCCGAGGGTTGCGACAGGATGTCGTCTGCCGCCGCGGCACTGAACACGAGGCATTCGAGCAGCGAGTTGCTGGCCAGACGATTGGCGCCATGCAGGCCGGTATAGGAGGCTTCACCGACCGCATAGAGACCGGGCAGATCGGTACGCGCCGACAGATCCGTGACCACGCCGCCGCAGGTGTAGTGGGCCGCCGGCACGACTGGGATCGGCTGGGTGGCGATATTGATGCCCAGTTCCAGGCAGCGTGCGTGGATGGTCGGGAAGTGTTCCTTGAGGAAGGCTTCCGACTTGTGGGTCATGTCGAGGAAAACGCAGTCAAGGCCGCGCTTCTTCATCTCGAAGTCGATGGCTCGGGCGACGACGTCGCGCGGGGCCAGTTCGGCACGCTCGTCGTGGTCGGGCATGAAGCGGTGGCCACCAAGTTCCGGCGGTAGGCGCAGAATGCCGCCTTCGCCGCGCATGGCCTCGGTGATCAGGAAGGACTTGGCGTGCGGGTGGTAGAGGCAGGTCGGGTGAAACTGGATGAACTCCATGTTGGCGACGCGGCAGCCGGCGCGCCAGGCCATGGCGATGCCGTCGCCGGTGGCGGTATCCGGATTCGAGGTGTAGAGATAGACCTTGCCGGCACCGCCAGTGGATAGCACCGTATGGGTGGCGCCAAGGGTGACGACCTCGTCCTGCTCAATGTCGAGCACATAGGCGCCGAGGCAGCGTTGCTTGCCGCCGCCGTTGATGTGGGCCTGATTGATCAGGTCGACGGCAATATGCTTTTCAAAGACGGTGATGTTCGGATGCTGGCGCACCTTGTCGATCAGCGTCGCCTGTACGGCGGCGCCGGTGGCGTCGGCGGCATGGATGATGCGGCGCTGGCTGTGGCCGCCTTCGCGCGTCAAATGAAACCCGAGGGCGGTTTCATTGTCCGGTGTGAAGGGCACGCCGAGTTCGATCAGCCATTCGATCGCCGCCTTGCTGTTCTCGACCACAAAGCGCGTGGCGTCGGCGTCGCAGAGGCCGGCACCGGCGATCAAGGTGTCCTCGACGTGGGACTGAACCGTATCGTGCGGATCGAGCACGGCGGCAATGCCACCCTGGGCCCAGGCGGAAGCCGAGTCGGCCAGGGTGCGCTTGCTGACCAGGGCGACGCGGCGGGTTTGAGCGAGGCGCAGGGCCAGCGACTGACCGGCAAGACCGCTGCCGATGATCAGGACATCGAAATGAGGCATGGTGGGAGGCGAACTACCCGACAGGGAATAGCCGGAAAATATACCACGCTGAATGAACTAATCCCGCCGCGCCGGGTCTGTATCCGCAGAACACATCTGCGTCAAGCACTCGGGGGAGGGCCTGGCCGCGTCGGGTATACTCGACGCCTTGAACAACGATTCAAATAATATTCAGGCCCATGGGAGACCGTGAAGCGGATCAATTGCTCGTCGAGCGCGTTCAGCGTGGCGACAAACAGGCGTTCGGCCTGCTTGTGGCCAAGTACCAGCGCAAGCTGGTTCGGCTGATCAGTCGCTTGATTCGGGACCCGGCTGAGGTCGAGGATGTGGCGCAGGAAGCTTTCGTCAAAGCCTACCGGGCCTTGCCGAACTTTCGCGGGGACAGCGCGTTCTATACGTGGCTGTACCGGATTGGTGTGAACACGGCCAAGAACTGGCTGGCGACCCAGGGGCGGCGTGCGCCGACCTCGACGGGATTCGACAGCGAGGAGGCCGAAGGGTTTGATGATGCCGATCTGCTGCGCGACACCGACACGCCGGAGCGCGTGCTGATGTCGAAGCAGATCGGGGAAACGGTAAACAGCGCGATGGACGCGCTGCCGGAGGATTTGAGGTCGGCGATCATGCTGCGCGAGATCGAAGGCCTGAGCTACGAGGAAATCGCGCAGATCATGGATTGCCCCATCGGCACGGTGCGTTCGCGCATCTTCCGCGCACGAGAGGCAATTGCACAGAAACTGCGGCCCTTGCTGGATACGGCGCCCGACAAACGGTGGTGATGTATGACTGAGAAACTTTCGGCCCTGATGGATGGCGAGCTCGATGAGTTCGAGACGGCAGCGGCGTTTGCACGGCTCCGCAGCAGCGAGGATTATCGCCAGCACTGGAGCGACTACCAGCTGATCGGCGATGCCTTGCGCGGTGCGTCCGGGCTGCAGATCGACCTGACGGCGCGCGTCATGGAAAGCCTGATCGACGAGCCGGTAGTGCTGGCGCCGCCCTTGCGTAGCAGCCGCACATCGACGTTGCCGCGCACGCTGGCGCTGGCAGCTTCGGTGGCAGGCGTGACGGTCGTCGCCGCGCTGGCCTGGTCGGGCCGTCCCGGCGCGGTGGCCGAGGTCGCCAAGATTCCGGCCGAAGCCCAGGTGCCGACCCAGCTGACGGGTGCCAACCTTCAAGCTTATCTGGTGGCGCACCAGACGCATGCGCCCAGTGCCCAGGGGGCCGCGCATTACGTCAAGACGGTTTCCATGGAAGCAGGCGGACGTTGATGCGGTTCCAGCTTGTCCGGGTGGCTGCGGTCGCGGCCCTGCAACTGGCGTGTTGCAATGCGCTCATGGCGCGCGAGAACGACGCTGCACAGTTGCTTAACAAGGCCATGCAGGCGACATCGCGCCTCAACTACAGCGGTGTTTTCGTCTATCGCCACGGCAATGTCAGCGAGACTTCGCGCATTACGCACTTTCTCGACGCCGGCAAGGAATACGAACACCTTGAGGTACTCGACGGCAGTCCGCGCGAAGTGGTGCGCGAGGGCGACGAGATCACCTGCTATCTGCCGGAGACGCGCACCGTCTTCATCGAGAAACGTGCCGACCGTGGCAGCTTCCCGGCAATCCTGCCAGTATCCCTGCACAGCCTGGACGAGCATTACAGCATCGCCAGCGGTCCGCCGGCCCGCATCGCCGGCTTTGAAACGCAATCCATCATTCTCGAACCGCGCGACGACCTGCGTTACGGTCACCAGTTCTGGATCGATAAAAACAGCGGCCTCCTGCTCAAGGCCAGCTTGAGCGATGGTCGCCATGAGCTCCTGGAAAGCTTCGTCTTCACCGAACTCAAGGTGGGCATTGCGCCCGATCTGGCGCGCATACGTGTCAAGCTCAAGACGACTGAGGACTGGTATGTGCACCACGTTGCGGCGCGTGAAAGCGGTCGGGTAGAAGAGGGCAACTGGATCTTCAAGAATGTGCTGCCCGGCTTCCGCCGCACGGCGGGGATGCGTCGCCAGGTCAAGCTGAATTCGCCCGAGAGCCTGCATTTCGTGTTCTCCGATGGCTTGTCCGCAGTTTCGGTTTTCATCGAGCCGAATTCGGGTAACAAGGCCGACAAGCAGGTGGTGAACATGGGGTCGATCAATGCCTATCGCCGCATCGTCGGTGCCTACCAGGTGTTGGTCATGGGCGATGTGCCGGCCGCTGCGGTGCAGCGGCTTGCGGACGGAGTCGAGTTGCGCCGCAAGCAGTAACAGTACGTAAGCGGGTGCGCCGGACTTTCTGTCTGTCCTTCATACTAAGTGCTTATGTCGATGAGTCCGGCTGTTGCGGCGGATTCGCGGCAGTCATGCGTACGGAGACTTGTCTATGAAGAAACTGATGCTGGGTTTGTTCCTGACCACGGCCATGCAATGGGGCATGGCGCAAACGCTTCCCGATTTCGCCGACCTTGCAGAAAAGCAGGGTGCTGCCGTCGTCAATGTGAGTACGACGCAGGTGGTCAAGACCACCACGGGCAGCATGCCGTTTGACCCTGATGATCCTGCCTTCGAGTTTTTCAAGCGCTTCTTCCCGCGGCAACCGGGTATGCCCGGCACGCCGCGCGAGTATCAGAACCGTTCCCTGGGGTCCGGTTTCATCATCAGCCCCGACGGTTACATCCTCACTAATGCGCATGTCATTGATTCGGCCGACGAGGTTGTGGTCAAGCTCAATGACCGGCGCGAATTCAAGGCCAAGGTGGTGGGGGCCGACCGGCTCACCGACGTGGCCCTGCTCAAGATCGACGCCGGCGGCCTGCCGATCGTGAAAATCGGTGATCCAGCCAAGTTGCGCGTCGGCGAATGGGTGTTTGCCATCGGCTCGCCGTTCGGCCTCGAGCAGACCGTGACGGCCGGTATCGTCAGCGCCAAGGGGCGCTCCCTGCCGGACGAGAGTTACGTACCTTTTATCCAGACCGACGTGGCCATCAATCCGGGCAACTCCGGCGGCCCGTTGTTCAACATGAAGGGCGAAGTGGTCGGCATCAACTCGCAGATCTATTCGCGCTCCGGCGGTTATATGGGGCTGGCCTTCTCGATCCCGATTGATCTGGCCTTCGACATCCAGCAGCAGCTGCGCCAGCACGGCAAGGTCAGCCGCGGCCGCATGGGCGTCTCGATCCAGGACATGAGCAAGGAACTGGCCGATTCATTTGGCCTGAGCAAGCCGGCCGGCGCGCTGATCAACACGGTGGAGAAGGGTGGCCCGGCCGAACGGGCAGGGATTCTGCCCGGCGATGTGATCCTGCGTTTCGACGGCAAACCGATCGTGCTGGCGGCCGATCTGCCGCGCGCCGTCGGCCTGACCCGCCCGGGCAGCAAGGTACCGGTGCAGGTCTGGCGCGCCGGGGCAAGCAGGGAGCTGTCCCTGGTCGTTGGCGAGATGCAGATCGACGAGAAGTTGTCGACCACCGGCGCCAAGCGCCAGGGGCGGCCGGAAGCCGCGGCCAACCGGCTCGGGCTGGTGTTGCGGGAGCTCGGTCCCGAACAGCGGCGCACGCTCGGCGTCAGCAGCGGCCTGATTGTCGACGATGTACGCAATGGCGCTGCCCGAACCGATTTGCGCCCGGGCGATCTGATTCGGGCGGTGGTGGTCAAGGGCGTGCAGACCGAACTCAGTTCGGTTGATCAGTTCAACGCCATTCTGACCAAGTTCGATCGCAACGAAACCGTCACCTTGTGGGTACGCCGTGGCGATACCCAGCTTTTCGTGACCATCAAGCCGGTGACCAGCCGACAACCGGAAGGCGCCGATGCCGGTTGATAGGGGCGCACTGGCGCCCGTACTGACGCTGTATTGGCGCGAGTACTGCCATCTCTGCCATGACCTGCTGGCCGATCTGCTCGCCTTGCGTGAGGCGTTGGGCCGGGAGGTCGGCGCGGCGGTGCGCGGGCAGAACGGAGCTGCCGAGATTTTCGCGGTCGATATCCGCGATGTGGATGCCGATCCCGTCTTGGAGGCGCGCTACGACGAACGGGTTCCGGTCCTGGCCGCAGCGGTCGGAACAGACGGAGAAAAAGAGCTCTGCCACTATCATCTGGACCCGGCGGCGGTGCGTGCTTATCTGGCCGAAATCCGCTAGAATTCAGGGCATTCCGGCCGTTTGGCCCTATTTTATGAAAAGGTGTCGAGATGACACCTTTTTTGTTGGATTTCCCGCTTGCCTGCATGAAACACATACGCAATTTCTCCATCATCGCCCACATTGACCACGGCAAGTCCACGCTCGCCGACCGCATCATTCAGCGCTGCGGCGGCTTGTCGGATCGCGAGATGGAAGCCCAGGTGCTCGACTCCATGGATCTGGAAAAAGAGCGCGGCATTACCATCAAGGCGCAGACCGCTGCGCTCAACTACAAGGCGCGCGACGGGCAGATCTATAACCTCAACCTGATCGACACCCCGGGACACGTCGACTTCTCCTACGAGGTCTCGCGCAGCCTGTCGGCCTGCGAAGGCGCGCTGCTGGTCGTCGATGCTTCGCAAGGCGTCGAAGCGCAGACGGTGGCCAACTGCTACACTGCGCTTGATCTGGGCGTGGAAGTGCTGCCGGTGCTGAACAAGATGGATCTGCCCTCGGCCGATCCGGACAATGCCCGCCAGGAAATCGAGGAAGTGATCGGCATTGATGCCACCGAAGCGGTGCCTTGCTCGGCCAAGACCGGCATGGGCATCGAGGACATTCTTGAGTATGTGATCGCCAAGGTGCCGCCGCCCGAAGGCGACCCGGAGGCGCCGCTGCAGGCGCTGATCATCGACTCCTGGTTCGACAACTACGTTGGCGTCATCATGCTGGTGCGCGTCAAGCAGGGCACGCTCAAAGCCAAGGAAAAGATCCGGCTGATGGCGTCCGGCGCCACCTATCTGTGCGAACAGGTTGGCGTGTTCTCGCCCAAGTCGGTGCAGCGTCCGCAATTGTCGGCCGGCGAGGTGGGTTTCATCATCTCCGGCATCAAGGAGCTCAAGGCGGCCAAGGTCGGCGACACCGTCACCGCGGTGGACCGTCCGGCGCCGGAGCCGCTGCCCGGCTTCAAGGAAATCAAGTCGCAGGTGTTCGCCGGCCTGTACCCGGTCGAATCGAACCAGTACGACAATCTGCGCGACTCTCTTGAAAAGCTGCAGCTCAACGATGCCTCGCTGCAATACGAGCCGGAAGTCTCGCAGGCGTTGGGCTTTGGTTTCCGTTGCGGCTTCCTCGGTCTGCTGCACATGGAGATCGTGCAGGAACGTCTCGAGCGCGAGTTCGACATGGATCTCATCACCACGGCGCCGACCGTGGTCTATGAAGTCCTGATGAAGGATGGTGAAATCATCCAGGTCGAGAACCCCTCCAAGCTGCCGGAAGGGCAGAAGATGGAGGAGATTCGCGAGCCGATCATTACTTCGACCATCTTTGTGCCGCAAGATTATCTGGGCGCGGTGATCACACTGTGCGAATCGAAGCGCGGCAATCAGGTCAACCTTGCCTATCATGGTCGCCAGGTGCAGGTCACCTACGAGATGCCGATGGCCGAAGTGGTGATGGACTTCTTTGACAAACTCAAGTCCGTGTCGCGCGGCTATGCATCGCTTGACTACGAGTTCAAGGAGTACCGCGCCGCTGACGTGGTCAAGCTCGACGTGCTGATCAACGGCGACAAGGTTGATGCCTTGGCGCTGATCGTGCACCGCGCCAACGCGCCGTACCGCGGCCGCGAACTGGCGGCCAAGATGCGCGAACTGATTCCGCGCCAGATGTACGACGTGGCGATCCAGGCGGCGATTGGTTCGACCATCATTGCGCGCGAGAACGTCAAGGCCATGCGCAAGGACGTGCTGGCCAAGTGCTACGGCGGTGATATCAGCCGCAAGAAGAAACTGCTTGAAAAGCAGAAGGCCGGCAAGAAGCGCATGAAGCAGGTTGGCCGCGTGGAAATCCCGCAGGATGCCTTCCTGGCCGTACTGCGTGTTGGAGACAAATAAGACATGAATTTTGCGTTGATTCTGTTGGTGGGTTGCCTGGCAACGGGCGCTCTCTGGGCTGTCGACAGGTTCCACTTCCGCAAGCTGCGTGCGCCGGGCACGCCCGATCCCGTGTGGGTAGAGTGGGGCGCCAGCTTCTTCCCGGTCATCCTGGCGGTGTTCTGCCTGCGCTCCTTCCTGGTCGAACCCTTCAAGATTCCTTCCGGTTCGATGATGCCGACGCTGCTGGTTGGCGATTTCATCCTGGTGAACAAGTACACCTACGGTATCCGCCTCCCGGTCATCGACAAGAAGGTCGTGGAAGTCGGGCATCCTGAGCGCGGTGACGTGATCGTTTTCCGTTACCCTCCCAACCCTTCGCTTGATTACATCAAGCGTGTGATTGGCGTGCCGGGCGACAAAATCGTCTATCGTGACAAGCACCTCACTATCAACGGCAAGGCGCTGCCGACCCGGCAGATCGATGATTTTCTGGCCAGCGGGCTAGCCTACACACCGCGCTATGTCGAGCAGATCGGCGCAGTCGAGCACCAGATTCTGGTTGATCCGCAGCCGGGCCGCGAGATCGAGCGGGTGGTCAACTTTCCCTACCTGAATAATTGCCAATACAATAGAAGCGATGTGAGCTGTGTGGTTCCGGCCGGTCACTACTTCGTCATGGGCGACAACCGCGACAACTCGCAGGACAGCCGCTTCTGGGGCTTCGTCCCGGACGAGAATATCGTCGGCAAGGCGTTTTTCATCTGGTTCAACTCGTCGTTCGAGTTCAAGCGACTGGGCGGCTTTCACTAGAAGGGGACGGGCATGAGTGGATCGAAATATCGTCAGCAACACGGATTTACCCTGACTCAGCTGTTGCTGGGCTGCGTTTTCGGCGGTGTGATTGTATTGCTGGTGATCAAGCTGGCACCCGAATACATCGAGTTCTACAAGATCAGGGCGGATGTGACAGCCATTGCCCAGGAGGCCAATGGCAACCCGAATGCCACGGTCGCCGATATTCGCCGCGCCTTCGAACGCCGTGCCGAAATCGATCAAATTACGACCTTTAAATCGAGCGACCTGGACATCAGCAAGGACGGCAACCGCGTCGTGGTCGAGTTTGCCTATGAACGCAAGGTGCATCTTTTCAAGAACATCAGCGTCCTGATCGATTTTGCCGGGAGCTCTGCGGACTGATGCAACCCCCGCTTCACCTGCTTGAACGGGCCCTGGGGTACAAGTTCAACGACCGCGGCTTGTTGCAGCAGGCGGTAACGCATCGCAGCTACGGCATGCCGCATTACGAACGGCTGGAATTTCTCGGCGACAGCATGCTCAATTGCGTGGTTGCCGCGCAGCTGTTTTCCCGTTTTCCGGCGCTGCGCGAGGGCGACCTGTCGCGCTTGCGTGCCAATCTGGTCCGCCAGGACACCCTGCATCGCGTCGCCGACGGCTTGAAGCTGGGTGACTACCTGATGCTCGGCGAAGGCGAGCTCAAGAGTGGCGGTCACCGGCGCCCTTCGATTCTTGCGGACGCCTTCGAGGCGGCCCTTGGCGCCATTTTTCTGGATCGTGGATTTTCTGCGGTGGAAGAGGTTATCGTCCGCCTCTATACCGAACTGTTCGAAACCATTGATCCCGGCAATACCGGCAAGGATCCCAAGACGCTGTTGCAGGAGTTGCTGCAGGGACGCCACATGAGTCTGCCGGTGTACACCTTGCTGTCGACACACGGCGAGGCGCATGCACAGAAATTCCAGGTTGAGTGCAGTCTGTCCGATCTCAAGTTGCGTACCACCGGCATTGGCAACAGCCGTCGTGCCGCCGAGCAGGAAGCGGCGCACGCCGCCATCGCTTTGATTCCCAAGAAACCGTGAGCCGAACATGAACGACAGCACATTCCATACCGGCTTCATCGCAGTGATCGGCCGCCCCAACGTGGGCAAGTCCACGCTCACAAACCATCTGGTCGGTGCCAAGATCAGCATCACTTCGCGCAAGGCCCAGACGACGCGCCACCGCATCACCGGCGTATACACTGATGACAGCACCCAGTTCATCTTCGTCGATACGCCCGGTTTCCAGACCAAGCACAAGAACGCACTCAATCGTCTGATGAATCGGAGCGTCACGCAGACGCTGGCCGATGTCAATGTCATCTATTTTGTGATCGAGGCTGGCCGCTTCGGCAGTGGCGAACGCACCATCGTCGAGATGTTGCCGGAAGGCGTGCCGGTCATTCTGATCGTCAACAAGATCGACCAGCAAAAGGACAAGGGCGTGCTGCTGCCTTTCCTCGAACAGGTAGGCAAGGAGTATCCCTTTGCCGAGATGGTGCCGGTCAGCGCGGAGCGCAGTCTCGGTCTGCGCGAACTCCTGGTGGCGACGCGTAAATATCTGCCGGAAGCGCCGGCAGTATTCGATCCTGATGACATCACCGATCGCTCCGAACGTTTTCTGGCGGCAGAGATCGTCCGCGAAAAACTGTTTCGCAGTCTGGGCGAGGAGTTGCCCTACGGTATGGCCGTCGAGATCGAGAAGTTCGAGCAGGAAGGCGAACTACGGCGCATTCATGCTGCGGTCATTGTCGACAAGGAAGCGTACAAGGCCATGGTGATCGGCAAAGGCGGCGAGAAGCTCAAACGCATTTCCACCGATGCACGCAAGGACATGGAACGCCTATTCGGCGGCCGGGTCTGGTTAGAGACCTGGGTCAAGGTCAAGAGCGGGTGGGCAGATGACGAGCGTGCGTTGAAGTCCCTCGGGTATGAATAGTCTTCTCCCCATCCCCCTTCCCGGGGAAGGGGGTGACTGCGGTCCGCCCCTGATGGGGCTCCATAGTGTTGCTGCCTTGTCTTGGGGGCGGTCCGGCGGCAAGGCTTCTTTCTCCGGGGCACCATGAGCGGCAAACAGCGCATCGACGGCGCCGAAGCCTATCTGCTCCACGCCTATCCTTACAGCGAAACCAGCCTGATCCTCGACGTGTTCGCCCGCGATCACGGGCGCGTTTCGATTCTGGCGCGTGGGGCGCGACGGCCGCGTTCGGCGCTGCGCGGTGTGCTGATCGGTTTTCAGCCGTTGGAGCTGGGCTGGTTCGGCGGCGGTGAGGTGAAGACGCTGGCCAAGGCGGAGTGGCTCGGCGGAGTTCCTTTGCTGCAGGGGCGCTGCCTGTTGCTCGGCTATTACCTCAACGAATTGCTGCTCAAGCTGTTGCCGCGTGAAGACGCACATCCGGCACTGTTCTCGGCCTATGCCCAGGCGCTGGCCGCACTGGCGCAGGGCGCCGGCGATGCGCCCGAGCTGCGCCGTTTCGAGAAGACCTTGCTGAAGGAGTTGGGCTACGGTCTTACACTGGATCAGGAGGCCGACAGCGGGGCGGCCGTCGAGCAGGGCCGCGAGTATCTCTATCTGGTCGAGCGAGGTCCAGTGCCTGCCGGCGGGCGGGGCTTCGAAAAGTCCGGCGTGCCGGCGGTTCGCGGCAAGACCTTGCTTGATCTGGCAGCCGATGATTACCGTGATCCGCGCACCTTGGCGGAAAGCAAGCTATTGATGCGCCAATTGTTCAACCATTATCTGGGCGGGCAGATGCTGCAGTCGCGGCGGGTGTTCGTTGAATTGCAGGAGCTCTGATGAACAGGTCGGCGATGACCGCGCTTTCGGTCAATGTGAACAAGGTCGCCTTGCTGCGCAACTCGCGCCACCTCGGCATTCCCAGCGTATTGCGTGCGGCAACGCAGTGCCTTGAAGCCGGCGCGCACGGCATTACGGTGCATCCGCGCCCGGACGAGCGTCATGTCCGTACCGACGATGTCTATGAGTTGGCGGACCTGCTCAAGCGCTGGCCGCAGGCCGAGTTCAATATCGAAGGCAATCCCTTCCACAACCTGATGGACTTCGTACGCGAGGTACGTCCGCACCAATGCACCTTTGTGCCGGACAGCGAGGGACAGTTCACCTCCGATCACGGCTGGGATCTCGCTGCCGATGGCGAGCGCCTGCGGCCACTGATCGACGAATGTCGTGCGCTCGGCGTACGCGTCAGCCTGTTCATGGATGCGGTACCCGAAAACATGGCCCTGGCTGCCGGCGTCGGCGCCGACCGTGTCGAGCTCTATACCGAGCCGTATGCCGCCGCCCATGGAACGCAACAGCAGGCGGCGCAGCTGGAGAAATTCGCCGCCGCCGCGCGTGCTGCGCAGCGCGCCGGCCTTGACGTCAACGCCGGCCACGATCTGAGTCGTGACAATCTCGCCGACTTCCTGCGCGCGGTGCCAGGTGTAAAGGAAGTATCGATCGGTCATGCGTTGATCGCCGACGCGCTGGAATTCGGCTATCGCGAAACCGTACAGCGCTTTCTGAGCTGTGTGGCTGTGGTGGAGGAGGACGAGTGATCTACGGTATCGGTACCGATATCGTCGTCATCGAGCGCATGCGCGACATGTACGAGCATCACGGCGAGCGGGCGCTGGGCCGGTTGCTGGCCCCGGCGGAGCAGGAAACCTGTCGCACCGCTGCTGATCCTGCGCGCTATCTGGCCAAGCGCTTCGCCGCCAAGGAGGCCCTGGGCAAGGCGCTCGGCACCGGCATCCGGCCGCCGGCGCTTTTGTCAGCAATGGCGGTGCTCAATGACGAACTTGGGCGGCCTTATTTCCAATTCAGCGGCGAACTGGCGACCCTCATCGAAGAACGCCGCCTGCGCGCCCATCTCACCATCAGCGATGAGCGCGAGCATGCCGTCGCCTTTGTCGTCCTGGAATGCCTGTCATGAAGCCTGTGCAATTGCCTTTGGGCCCGGTAATGATCGACATCGCCGGCACCACGCTGAGCGATCTCGATCGCGAGCGCCTGTGCCATCCTCTGGTCGGTGGCATGATCCTGTTCTCGCGCAACTATGTTTCCCGTGATCAACTCACCGCGTTGTGCGGCGAAATCCACGCCTTGCGCGAACCGCCGCTCCTGATTGCGGTAGATCATGAAGGCGGTCGGGTGCAGCGCTTCCGCGATGGATTTACACGCCTGCCGGCGATGCGGCGCCTGGGCGAGCTGCATGCGCAGAACCCCGAAGCGGCGTTGGCTGCGGCGCGCGCCACTGGCGAGGTGCTGGCGGTCGAGCTGCTCGCCTGCGGCGTCGACTTCTCCTTTACGCCGGTACTTGATCTCGACTACGGCAACAGCACTGTCATCGGTGATCGTTCCTTTGGACGTGATCCGGACACGGTGGCGGCGCTGGCGAATGCGTTAGTCGAAGGTATGCATGCCGCCGGCATGAAGTCCTGCGGCAAGCATTTCCCAGGGCACGGTCACGTTGCCGCCGATTCGCACGTTGCCCTACCGGTCGACGAGCGTTCGCTGGAGGCGTTGCAGGAAGATATGAGCGCATTCCGACAGGGGCGTGTGGATGCGATCATGCCGGCGCACGTCATCTATCCGGCCGTTGATGCGCGGCCGGCCGGATTTTCGCCGGTATGGCTGAAGATTCTGCGCGAGGAACTCGGTTTTGACGGCGTCATCTTCAGCGATGACTTGTCCATGGAGGGCGCCAGCGTCGCTGGCGGTATTCTTGAGCGGGCGAGTGCGGCCTGGCAGGCCGGTTGCGACATGCTGCTGGTCTGCAATGCCCCCGAGGCGGCGGGGCAGGTGCTGTCGCAATGGAAGTTTGGCGTGGATTTCGCACGTAGCGCGCGCATCGCCGGCCTGCTCCCGGCGGCTTCCAGACGCATGGCGTGGTCGGAAATGCTGGAAAATCCGAAATATCGCCAAAATTTGGCAAAACTTTCGAAACATGCCCTGATCGGCTAAATATCTGCCCCGGCGCATTTGCGCTAATGCCGCACCGTTGAGCCAAACTCCTGCCAAAAGCATTGATAAAAATGCTTCCGGCAGTTATC
>DATMTO010000261.1:0-4326 GCA_035564055.1 Rhodocyclaceae bacterium
CAGCTCGCCGGCGCGGAATCAGCTCGGCATCGAGCAGGTTTTCAATGCGCGAAAAAACCTCGATGCGCGCGAAGGGCTTTTTCATGAAGTCGTCGGCGCCAATGCGGTTGGCATAGAACTGCTCGGTCGCATGCTCGTTGCCGCTGATCATGATGACCGGCGTGTCGCGCAGCAGCGGATTCTTGCGGATCAGGCGCAGCGCGGCGAAACCGTTCATGCCGGGTAGCACGATATCGAGAAAGATCAGGCAAGGACGCGTCTGCTTGGCCAGCTCCAGTCCGCTTTCCGCGTCGCCGGCGGCGATCGTGACATAGCCGGCCGAGCGCAGGGTCTTGCCGAGGGCGGCGACGATGGTCTGCGAATCGTCAATGATGAGGGCCGACAGGCCGTGTCTGGCGTTGATTCGCTTGCGTAGGCGCCGTTCGTGTGCCGGCCAGGTGGCTTCGGCGGCAGGATCGCCGCCCGGCGCGGCTTCGGCTTCCTCTTGAGCGGCAGGCGTGGATGACCACAGGCGCTTGAACAGACTCACGATCACCTCTTTCTGGCGGGCACCGGAAGATGAAAATATTCGGAGTTGAAATCTTAGTTGCGATTTTGCGCTTGATTGGCCGTAAATCCCCACCTTTACCGGCGCATATTTTCGAATGGCCTGCTGGGTCTGTGTTGATAAACCCTATGGCCGACGGCTTACAGGGCGGCCTCGATACGCTCGCATATCGTCTTGAGGATGGCGATGCGGGCGTAATTCTTGTCATCGGCGGCGATCAGGTGCCAGGGCGCAATATCGGTGCTGGTACGGTCGACCATATCGCAGACGGCAACTTCGTAATACGGCCACTTGTCGCGGTTACGCCAGTCCTCCGGCGTGATCTTGAAGCGCTTGAAGCGGGTTTCCTCGCGTTCCTTGAAGCGCTTCAACTGCTCCTCGGAGGAAACCGACAGCCAGAATTTGCTGACGATGGCGCCGTGTTCGGTGAGCTGCCGTTCGAAGTCGTTGATCTCGCTGTAGGCGCGCATCCAGTCGGCCTCGCTGCAAAAGCCCTCGACGCGTTCGACCAGCACCCGTCCATACCAGGAGCGGTCGAAGATGGCGATCTGGCCATGCCCGGGCAGATGGCGCCAGAAGCGCCACAGATACGGTTGCGCGCGCTCCTCCTCGGTGGGTGCCGCAATCGGGATATTGCGATAGTGGCGTGCATCCAGCGCCGAGGTCACCCGGCGGATGGCGCCACCCTTGCCGGCGGCATCCATGCCTTCGAACACCAGTACGGCGGAACGCTCGCGGAACTTTGGATGCCGCGACAGCAGATTCAGCTGGCCCTGCCATTTTTCCAGCTCGCGCCCATACTTGCGGTCGCTGAGGGTCTTGCCCATATCCAGGCTATTGAGCAGATTGCGCTGATCGAGCGCCGCGACCGCTTTCTTCCTGGGCGCCGCGGCCGGCTTGGAATTTCCCGCAGCCTCGCGGGCCGCGAGATGCTTTTTCAGCTCCGCCAGCAGGTGTTCGCCCGCCGCCAGCTGGCGATAGTTTTCATCGCTGCCGTCAATCACGGTCCAGGGTGCGTGGGCGCTGCCGGTTTCGCGCAGTACATGCTCGGCGGTACGGACAAAGGGCCGATAACGCTTAAACAGTTTCCAGTCGTGCGCGGTGACGCGCCAGGCGGTGCGCGGATTGGCGGCGAGCTTCCGGAGCCGTTTTTCCTGGCCTTTCTCGGTCAGGTGGAACCAGTACTTGATCAGCAGCACACCTTCGTCGGTGAGCATTTTTTCGAAACGCACAATGTCGCCAATGGCATGTTCGAGTTGAGCCTTGCTGCATTTGCGCCGGGCGTGGGCAACGATGGGATCGGTGTACCAGTTGCCGAAGAAGATGCCGATCTTGCCCTTGGGCGGCAGCTCGCGCCAGAAACGCCACATCGGCGGACGCTGCCTTTCCTCGTCGTTGGGTTCGGGGAAGGCCCGGGTTTCGATGTGACGAGGATCCATCCAGGCATTGAAGAGATTGACCGTCTCGCTCTTGCCGGCACCATCGAGACCGTTGATCAGGACAAGCACAGAGAATGTGCCGGATTCCTTGAGTGCGTATTGCGCATCGAGCAGATCGGCGCGTAGTTCGGCGACGCGCTGGGCACAGGTGTCATCGTTTACTCGATGGCCGAGCTCGGCCGATTGGAACAGGCTCATGCCGTTCTCCTAGAGATCACCCCACAAGGCCATCATCGCCGCGAGTGCGGCAAGTCCGGCAGTTTCCGTACGCAATACGCGCGGTCCCAGGTGCAGGGGCGTGAAGCCGACGCTGCGCGCCACGTCGGCCTCGCCCTCGTCGAACCCTCCTTCGGGACCGATCAGCAGGGCAAAGCTGCCGTACGGTTTGTCCATCTCGCGCAGCCGCTGTCCGCCTTCGGGCGAGAGCAGGAAACGGCGTTCGTTGTCGCGGTGCTCGCGCGCCAGATATTGGTTGAGATCGACCAGCGGCAGGATCGGCGGTACGGTGTTGCGGCCGCTCTGCTCGCAGGCTGAGATGGCGACTTCCTGCCAGTGCAGCACACGCTTCCTGGCGCGATCGCCTTCGAGGCGCACCACGCTGCGCCGCGCCATCACCGGCTGGATTGCGGTGACGCCCAGTTCCACGGCCTTCTGCACCACCCAGTCCATCTTGTCGCCGCTGGGCAGCGATTGCACCAGCGTGATGTGCAGATCCGGCTCGGCAATGCCTGCCGCGGGTGCGCTAATTTTCACCATAACGTCGCGGCCGACGCTTTCGATGAGGCCGCTCTGTTCCTCGCCGTTGCCGTCGAAAATGGTGACCGCATCGCCAACGCGCAGGCGCAGCACGCGCGTGGCGTGGTGCGCAGCCTGGTCCGGCAATGTCACGACGCTGCCGGCGGCAGCCTTCAGGGCGGGGCAGTAGAAGCGGGGTATCATGCGGCGATTATATGGGAACGTTTGATACGCCTGCGCCATGCCCACCTTGAGTTTCGTTGGTTGCGGAAAGCTTGGCCGCAGCCTCGGCCATCTTTTTCATCGCCATGCCGTTTTCACGCCGCGCCAGGTGCTGACGCGCCGCAGCACAAGCGCAGCCGACGCCGTGCGCTTCATCGGTGCAGGTCAGCCGATTGCCGATCCGGAAGACCTGATGCCGGCGGATGTGTTCATGCTGGCGGTGCCGGACGCCGCGCTGGCGGAGACGGCGGAACGCCTGTCGCGGTCACACGTGCTTGATGAGCGCACCACGGTGTTTCACTGTAGCGGCGCGCAATCATCGGCCCTGCTGGCGCCGTGCGCCGAACAGGGCGCACATATCGCCAGCGTGCATCCCTTGTTGTCCTTTGCCGATCCGATCCAGGTCGTACGCGACTTCCGTTGTCATTGCAGCATCGAAGGTGATGCTGCAGCCGTCTCGATGTTGTCGGTCGCCTTCGCCCAGATCGGTGCGCAGATCGTACAGATTCCGACTGAAGCCAAGCTGCGCTATCACGCCTCGGCGGTGATCGCCTCGAACTACCTGGTTACCCTCATGGAGCAGGCGCTGCAAGCGATCGAAGGTGCAGGGCTGACGCGCGAGCAGGGGCGAGAGCTGCTGCTGCCGCTGATGCACCAGACGCTGGGTAATCTCGATCGACTCGAACCCAGGGACGCGCTGACCGGCCCGGCTGCGCGCGGTGACTGGGCGCTGGTCGAGGCGCAGCAGAACACGCTCGACGCAATCGATCCGCGCCTCGGTTGCTTCTACATGATGTTGGCCAAGGCCACCGCCCGCCTGGCCGGCAAGCAGCATCCGTTTACCGGAGACTGAGCATGGTCAGCACGCCCACACCGGTATGTGATTTTGGCTGGCCGGCGCCGGACTTCGAGCTACCCGGCACCGATGGCCAGCGCCATTCACTCAAAAGCGTCAGCGGCGAAAAGGGCTTGCTGGTGATGTTCATCTGCAATCATTGCCCCTACGTCAAGGCGGTGCTGGATCGCATTGTTCGTGATGCGAGGGAGCTCAAGCAGCTCGGCATCAACTGCATCGCCATCATGAGCAACGATCCGGCCGAGTATCCCGAGGATTCGTGGGAGAACATGATGAAGATCGCCCGGGAGATGGACTTCCCGTTTCCCTACGTGCTGGATGAGACGCAGGCAGTCGCCAAGGCGTACGGCGCGGTGTGCACGCCCGACTTCTTCGGTTTCAATGGACAACTTCAATTGCAGTATCGCGGCCGACTTGATGCGTCGCGCAAGGAGGCTGCGCCGCCGGATGTGCCGCGCGATCTATTCAATGCAATGAAGCTGATTGCAGAGACCGGCCTGGGGCCGCGCGAACAAATCCCCAGCATC
>DATMTO010000262.1:0-24641 GCA_035564055.1 Rhodocyclaceae bacterium
GCAGCTCAATGCCCGCGGCAGTCAGCGCGTCCGCAAGCGCAGGCAATTCGTCGCGCATGTCGGCCGCCGAGGCGCCGACCGGCGTGCTCAGATTGAGCTGCAGGCTATTGCCGGCAATACGCAGCCTGGCCTCGACAGCGCCGAGCCGTGGCGTGGTGAGGCGCAGCGTGGTCAGCCACGGCTGCGGCTCCTCCGCTGTGCGCGCGGCCTGCTTCTTGTCCTCCTCGACTTCCCACTCCATGCGCTGGCCGGGCCAGGCTTCGCCCTGCCACACCAGCCGCTGATTGGCGGCCGCTTCGAGCTGCTGCTGTACCAGCGGGCGCAGCTCGGCGGGAACGGTTTGCGGCTCGCTGCGTGCCGCCAGCGGAGCTGTCTCATTCGGGGTCCGCAGAGTCGGTGATACTTCGTCAGGCTTGGCGGGCTCCAACTGGCCTGTGGCGGCAAGTTCGCTGCGCACGCGGGTAGCCAGTTGCGCGGCGTCGGGTTCCGAACGGCGCCCTTGCGGTTCCTGCAGCAGGGTTTCGAGCGGACGCTTGCCAGCGATCCACTGCGCCTGATGGGCTTCGTAGAACAGGCCGCTGCCTTCCACTGCCTTTTGCAGGGCGGCCGCGAGGGGGGCGGCGTTGGTCGGCGGCGCATTGAGCAGAGGTTGGCCGCGATTGAGCGGCATGGTCTGCGTACCTGGTTCTTCACTGAGCAACTGCCCGATCAGCTGGGCGGTTGGCGACAGGGTGGTGTGCTTGTAGGCTTCAGCACCGGCGCCGCTGTCGGGTACGGCGCGGGCCAGAATGGCCTTGTTGCTGCGATCGACGACGACCAGTTCGAGCACGTCGCCGCTTTCAGCACCCTCGGGCAACGCCAGGGTGATCGTCTTGCCGGCGACCAGCGCCCGATAGGTTTTTTCAGGCAGGACTTCCTGGATACGGGCCGTAAATACCTGGCCAGCCTTGAGGTCCGGCAGATCGGCCGGAATGTCGGCGATCGGCGCGACCGGCTGCAACGGGCCGTCGCCGGGTAGGCGCATGCGTACGCCTACATCAGGCGGAATCAGCGCCATGCGGGCCTCCGGAAGGGATGATGCTCAGGTTCATGGTGGCGCTCCGGCCACCACGCGTCAGGCGTTGTGCGCGCCGTAGGTCTGGTCGACCTGGCGCTTTCTGCGCGCGCCGCCGAGGAATTGGCGCACCTGCTCCATCCACGGTTCTGTATGGCGGCGGATTTCTGCATCGTCGGCGAGGATGCGCTGGATCAGCGCAGCCTTGCGCTCACGCTCACGGCTGTCGAGACGTCCGTTGTCGTCGTCCTCGGCAATGCGCAGGCGCAATTCTCCGACCGAACGTTCGAGCTCGATCAGATTGTCCCAGTCGTTACGACGCGCGGCCTCGACCATGCGTGCCGACAGGGTCGTCATTTCTTCGTAGAGTTCGATCGGGTTGTGCATTGCAAGCATGGTAGTCCTCAAGCTGCAGGGCGGTTTGCGGAAACTACAACGGGATCAGCCGCTATTTCTTCCCAGGCTGAGCGCAATTCGCCGAGAAGACGCGAAACTTCCTCGATTGCCGCCAGATCGTTGTGCAGGTTGGCATGCAGCAGGCGGATGGTCATGTAATCGTAGAGCGAAAACAGGCGTTCCGCGAGCTCTCCGCCGGCCTTGATGTCGAGGCTTGCGCAGAGGCCGTTGCTGATGATCTCGATGGCCTTGGAAAGATCCTGTCCCTTGGCCGCGACATCATTCTCGGCCAGGTGGCGCTTGGCCGACGACAAAGCCACGATCGCGCCATCGTAGAGCATGAGAATCAGCT
The DNA here is from genome assembly GCA_035564055.1 of Rhodocyclaceae bacterium. Lineage (GTDB taxonomy): Bacteria > Pseudomonadota > Gammaproteobacteria > Burkholderiales > Rhodocyclaceae. The sequence continues at coordinate 1,803 of DATMTO010000262.1, forward strand.
TGTGAGGGCTGGCCGAGCCGACCCCGGTCTCGACACCGACCTGGGCGTAGGTGGAAGCGGCATTGCGGGATGCGAACATTGGGGTTCCTTGCTCTGGCGGTTACTTCGACGACGAGGCGCCGGGCAGCGCGGCCAGTTGTTGCTCAAGATAGGTACTGGTCGAGTTCATGTTGCTGATCAAGGCATCCAGGGCTGAGTACTGGCTGCGGTAGCGTGCCTCGATCAGGGTCAGTCGGCTCGTCAGCGCATCGCGTTGATCTTCCAGATCCCCGATCGATGCATTCATGCCGTCAACCCGGTTGGCGATGATGCCGGTGCTTCCCGTTGCGCTCGTCAGCCAGGTATTGAACTGCACGGCGATACCGGTGTTGCCGGTCGTCGTCTGGGTGAACAGACTGCCGACATCCTTGGTGCTGTCGTTGAGCGCCAGGGACAGCTTGGCCGTATCCAGCGCCAGGGTGCCGTCCTTTTGCAGGCTGAGGCCGACGTCGGACAGATGCGACAAGCCGCCGGCAACATTGGATACGCTGGCGCCGATCAGGCCGGCCAGTTTGTCCTGGATGGAGCGAACCGTGGAGTCGCCGGTCAGGATCGAATCGGTTTTGGTCGCAGCATCGTAAGCCGTGAGTGACGAGTTTTGCGAGACCACCGCGTTGTATGCGGTCACGAACGCGGTAATGGCATTGACGGCGGTCGAATTGTCCTTGGAGACGGTGATCGTGGAGCTGCCTGCCTTGCCAAGATTCAGGGTCAGCCCGGTGACGACATCGCTGACGCTATTGGTCGAGCGGGTCACGGCCAGGCCGTTCACCGAGAACTTGGCGTCGTCGGCGGCCTGGAGCTGGACCAGGCTGGTGGAGTCCAGCCCGCTCAGCGCAAAGGTGCCGCCGCTACCGCTGTCGGTGGCGGTGACGCTGATGGCGCCGTTTGATCCCAGCGTTTTGGAAGTCAGCACCAGACGTTGATTGGTGCCGTCATTGACGATTGAGGCGCTGACGCCGGCGTTGGCGTTGTTGATGGCATTGCGGATGCCGCTCAGCGAATTGTTGGTCGCATCGATCGTGATATCGATGGGGGAGCCGCTGCCCACCTTGATTGATAGCGTGCCGGTATTGAAGGTGTCGCTACTGGACGTGTAGGCGTCGTTGCTGCGGACCGAATTGGCCTTGGCGATCTGGTCGACCGTGATGTTGTAGGTGCCCGGTGATGCCGAGGTCGTGGCCGAGCCGGATACCGCACTGAGGTCGGTGCTGGTAATGCCCAGAGTCTTGAACGTATTTGGCTGGGCCAGCGTCTGTACTGCCGATTGCAGGGACGACAGCGCACCCTTGATCGTGCCGTAAGCGGAAATTTTTGCCTGGTAGCTGGCCTCCTTGAGGTCGAGCTCAGTCAAAGGTTGCCGCTCGATCGTCATCAACTGGGTGACGATGCTGTTGATATCGAGATTGGTCGCACTGACTGCCATGATGGTTTCCTAGAGTGGCAGGGGGTTAACAAGAATTACGGCACCTTTCCCATTTTCTGAAGGGGAAAGTGAAAAAGCAAGGCTTGTTACGGCCTGTTATTCACTAAGCAAGAAGCGGGCACACTCTTCCGAGTTACAAAGAAAAAAGCCCGCGTGAACGCGGGCTGAGGGATCGCTCTTCATAACACTTAAGCCTGTTGCTTCAGCAACAAGCCACGCATCTGATCCAGCGACTGCGCAATTTTCAGCGCATCTTCGGACGGAAGCTGGCGGATGAGTTCGCCAGTGCTGGCATCGGTGACGCGTACTACGATCTGCTCGGTTTTATCGTCAATCGAGAAAGCCAGTTGCGGGGGCTGCGTGACATTGATTTGCGCGTCCATGCTGCGGATAGCTTCTTCAAGCTTCTTGCGATCAACCGTGCTGGGTGCCGCAGCGGGGGCGGTCGGGGCCGAACTGGCGACTCCACCCGTCTTGACCGTGGCGGCGCTATTACCTTGCACCGAGACGGTTTGCATTGCGGCCACTCTCTGGGACTGAATCTCCATGATTCGACTCCTGGTTCGTCGGCAAGGGGGAGCGGTGTTCTGCTCCCCCTTTACGTCAGCATTCTAGCCCGGATTAGCCTTGCAGCAGGGTCAGAACGGTCTTCGGCATCGCATTGGCCTGGGCCAGCATCGCAACACCAGCCTGTTGGAGGATCTGCGAACGGGTCAGGTTGGCGGTTTCCTCGGCGAAGTCCGTATCTTGGATACGGGAGCGGGAGGCCGTCAGGTTTTCCGACGTGGTTTGCAGGTTGGCGATGGTGTTCTCGAAGCGGTTCTGGGTTGCACCGTAGCGGGCGCGTTGTCCGCTCAGGGCCGCCAAGGCCGAATCGACGATCGACAGGGTCCGCAGCGAGGAGTCGTAGGTGCCGACGTCCAGCTTGGAAACCGCCTGCAGTTGCCCGCCGTAGGTACCGGCACCGGCCTTGAAGACGTCGGCAACGGTGGTGGTGACCGAGAAGGACTTGTCGGAGTCGAGGATCACGCGGCCGGTGATCCGGTTGCCGCCATCCCACTTGCCGTCGGCATTGCCGGCTGCCAGCGTAACGCTCAGGTTGGAGGCGGTGCTGGTATCGCCATCGAGCACGGCGATGTCAGCGAGGCTGACGCTGCCGACCGCAGAGGCGCTGTCGTTGGAGATACGCAGATCCTTGCCGGATTCGCTGGTCAGCTTGATGGCCCAGTCGCCGTTTTCGGTTTGAACCGCCTCGGCGGTGAAGCCGGTCTTGCCGGATTGGTCGTTGAAGGCCTGGACTGCGGCGTTCAGCTGGTCAGCCGAGTTCACCGCCGAGCCGTCGGTGGCGGTGCCGCCGACCTTGAACGAAATGGTGGTGAAGTCGGTCGGGGTGGAGCTGCCGGTTTCGGTGGACAGCTGGAAGGTGTAGGTCTTGTTCTGCTTCAGTTCGGCGCCGTCGGTACCACCCATGACGACTTGGGTGATGGCCGAAGCGGTAACGCCGCTATTGGTGCGGTTGATGGCGGCGGCGATGTCGGTCGCGCTGGCGCCGGAGCTGTACAGCACGTCATAACTGCCGGTGGCCGAGGTGATCTTGAATTGGCCGGTGGCGGTGGCGCCGGCAACAACCGAAGCGTCGCTGCCGCTGGCCTTGGCCAGCCAGGCGTCGCCGAGGCCGGTGGCACCGGCGGTGTTGGTGGAACCAACGGTCAGGTCGCCCACGCCGCCAGACTTGTAGGCAGCAATGCCGCCGATACGGTAGTTGCCGTAGGCGTTGGTCTGGTAGTTACCTGAGTTGACCTGAATGGTCTGGTTGGCGTTGGCACCGACCTGGAAGGTGGCGGTGGTGAACGATCCATCGAGCAGGTTCTGGCCGTTGAACTGAGTGGTGGTGGAGATGCGCTGCAGTTCCTGGGTCAGCTGCTGGACTTCGGAGTTCAGGGACTGACGGTCGCCGGCGCTGTTGGAAGCATTGGCGGATTCGACAGCCAGAGTACGGATACGCTGCAGAATGGTGGTCGAGGTGGAGAGGGCGCCTTCAGCCGTTTGCGACAGCGAGATACCGTCGTTGGCATTGCGGGCAGCCTGATTCAGACCGTTGATCTGCGAGGTGAAACGATTGGCGATCGACAGGCCGGCCGCGTCGTCCTTGGCGCTGTTGATGCGCAGGCCGGTCGACAGACGCTGAATCGCGGTCTGCATGGAACTTTGAGTCCCGTTGAGGTTGCGCTGTGCGTTGAGCGACGCAACGTTGGTATTGATGACTTGTGCCATGGTGGCTCTCCTGTCAGATATAACCGCTGTCAAAAACGACCGGTATCCGGTCTGGCTTCAGTCAGCGGGGGAAAATTCCGCTGTCACAGCTCCATTAGCGGCGTCGCGCGCAGAAACTTTAGGGCTATTTTGCTGATTCCCGGTTTTCTGCATTGCACCGCCTGGCGCTGAGTTCTATATCGGCATGGGATACTGCTGACTTGAATTGTGTTTTGGCTATTGACGTGAAAAAACTGATTGATGTTTTTAATGGCGATGCCGATGGCTTGTGCGCCCTGATGCAATGGCGCCGGGTGTATCCGGCGGAAGCGCAGTTGCTGAGCGGAGTCAAGCGCGACAATGCGTTGCTGCGTCGGGTGCCGAGCGGCGTCGATGTCGAGTTGTTGGTGCTGGACATTAACTTCGAGAACAACCGCGCCGACGCGGCGCGTCTGCTGGCTGACGGTGCCCATATCCGTTATTTCGACCACCACTATCCGGGCGAACGCATCGAGCATCCGGCCTTGGCCCTGACCGTGGATGAGTCACCCGAGATGTGCACCAGCCTGCTGGTGCATCGGGCGCTCGATGGCCGGGAGGTGACTTGGGCGATTGCCGGGGCCTTCGGCGACAACCTTCCCGCGGTTGCCACCCGGCTGGCGCTGCAGCATGGTTTCGACGACGGACAAACCTCCGTTTTGCGCCAGCTCGGGGAGTTGCTCAATTACAACGGCTACGGCAGCGATCTGGCCGACTTGCACTTCGACCCCGAGGTGCTTTACCGGGCGCTACGGGACTACGGTGAGCCGTTTGCTTTTGTGGCCGACGCGGACGCCTATGCGCATCTGCAGGCAGGGTATGCCGACGATATGGCCGCCGCTCTCGCCGTCAAGCCCGCCCAGCAGGGCGAGGCGACGGCCATCTATCATCTGCCTGATCTACCCTGGTCGCGCCGGGTGATCGGGGTCTGGGCCAACCTCTTGTCGCAGCAGGCGCGGGAGCGGGCCCATCTGATCTTTTGTCCGGACGGCAGTGGCAAGTACACGGCCAGCGTACGGGCACCCCAACTGCGGCCCAGTGGCGCGGCGGAGTTTTGCCGGCAGTTTCCGGGTGGCGGCGGACGGGCTGCTGCTGGCGGCATTACCGGGCTGAGCGAGGCGTCCATCGATGCGGTCAGCGCGAGCTTCCAGCAGTGGTTTGCTGTGAATTGAGCGACACCGGGGCTTGCCAGTCAGCGCCGAACGCACTGAATGTGGCGCCGCTCGGCTATATTGTGCGCAATCCGCCCTGCAAGGTTTGTCATGAGCAACCATCCCGCCAAAACGGCCAGTCACGCAAGCGCCACCGGCCAGTCCTCGCGCCGCGTCGCGCTGGTCGAACTGATCGACGCGCTGCTGGCCGATCAGCTGATCGACCCGGACGTCGCGACCCAGTTCAAGCACGAACGTCGCCATTTCAAAGGCGCCACGCATCCGCTGGTGCTGATCGCCGAGCAGCGCTGGAAGTCGCTGAAACCGCCGCATCGCCTTCTTGATCTGGATAGCCTGACGCAGTGGATGGCCGGCTGGGCCGGACTCGACTACGTCCACATCGATCCGCTCAAGACCAATTTTGCGGCGGTGACCGAGGTCATGAGCAGCGGTTATGCCACCCGGTTCGGCATTCTGCCGGTCGAGGTCAAGCCGCATGAGGTGGTGATTGCCACCGCCGAGCCCTTCATGCGCGAATGGGAAAAGGAACTGCAGCCGATTATCCGCAAGGACATTCGGCTGGTAGTGGCGAATCCCAACGACATTACGCGCTTTCAGGTCGAGTTCTACAACCTGGCGCGCTCCGTCAAGGGGGCGTTGAAGTCGGGCGAGGGCAATGCCGGCGCCACCAACTTCGAGCAGCTGGTCGAGCTTGGCAACACCAACAAGCAGTTCGACGCCAATGACCAGCACATCGTGCGCATCGTCGATTGGCTGTGGCAGTACGCCTTCGACCAGCGCGCCAGTGACATCCATGTAGAACCGCGCCGCGAGCTGGGCATCGTGCGCTTCCGTATCGACGGCGTACTGCATCAGGTGTATCAGATTCCCAAGTCTGTGCTGAATGCGATGACCAGCCGCATCAAGATCCTGGGGCGCATGGACGTGGTCGAAAAGCGCCGTCCGCAGGACGGCCGTATCAAGACCAAGATGCCGAACGGGCAGGAAGTGGAGTTGCGTCTGTCGACGATCCCGACCGCCTTTGGCGAAAAGCTGGTGATGCGGATCTTCGATCCGGACGTGCTGGTGCGGGATTTCACGGATCTGGGATTTTCTCCCGAGGACAAGGCGCGCTGGGACGGCATGACGGTCAAGCCCAACGGCATCATCCTCGTCACCGGTCCGACCGGTTCCGGCAAGACCACTACGCTCTACACCACGCTCAAGCAGTTGGCCACCGACGAGGTCAATGTCTGCACGCTCGAAGACCCGATTGAAATGGTCGAGAGCTCCTTCAATCAGGTGCAGGTACAGGCCGAGATCGGCGTGACCTTTGCGGCCGGCGTGCGCGCTTTGATGCGCCAGGATCCGGACATCATCATGGTCGGCGAAATCCGCGACCTGGAAACCGCCGAGATGGCGATCCAGGCGGCGCTGACCGGTCACCTGGTTTTGTCCACACTGCATACCAACGATGCTGCGTCAGCGGTGACACGCATGCTCGATCTCGGGGTGCCTTCCTATCTGATCAATGCCACGGTACTCGGCGTGATGGCGCAACGCCTGGTGCGGACCCTGTGCCCGGCCTGCAAGGCGGCGCACCCGCTGCGGCCGGAAGAGGAAGCCGCCTGGAACGAACTGGTTGCACCGTGGAAGGCCAAGGCGCCGGCCAATATCTACTATCCGGTCGGGTGCCTGGATTGCCGCATGACCGGCTACCAGGGGCGCGTCGGCCTGTACGAAATTCTGCTGCTGACGCCAGAGTTCAAGAAGCTGCTGGCCGCGCACGGCGATCTGCTCGACTTGCGCGAGCAGGCCTACCGTGAGGGTACCAAGCCGTTGCGCATTTCCGGTGCCATGAAGGTGGCGGCCGGACTGACGACGATCGAGGAAGTGCTCAAGGTCGCGCCGCCGGGCTGATCAGTATTTGTAGCCTGTCTGTTCAAAGGGTGGAACGCGGCCGACCAGCGCCTCCAGCATTTCCAGTTCTGCATCCGTGTGGTTGATGACGTCGGCCGCTACCATGCTGCGCGGCATGGCGGCGTCGTTGTGTATCCACTGCGGTTTGTCATGGTGTCGTGTAACCAAAGTTTCCTTCTGCTCGGGTGCGGCTGTCGGCGTCACCTCGGCGGTGCCGTAGCACAGGCAGAAATAGCTTCGCGCCTTGGCACCTTCGCCTTCGGTCTCGATATAGCAGCCGGTACCGCGTATGCCGATGGTCGCCGTCGGCACGAAAATCTGTTTGTCGCCCTTGCCGAAGACCGAGAGCAGCTTGCCACTGATGACGCGCAAGGTACTCTTGGCGAGCGCGATGGAAGACGATTCTCGCTGTAGGTAGGCGTCCTGGCCGACAACGTAGATGGCTTCAGCGCCTCTAGCCGTGGTCACGGTATCACCCGGCTTGACCAGAGTGCCGACGGCGGCAACTTGCCCGTTGATACGCACCTCGCCCGTCACCTTGCGCATCCCCTGCAATTGGGGATCGACGCCGCGCGCCAACACGCTGGCCGAGAGGCTGCCGAGCGCGCCGGCGGGTAGCAGGGCGGCGGTCAGATGAAGAAAGCGGCGGCGTGTTTTCATTGGGTTCTCCTGAGTTCCTGCATGGCTTCGGTGAGTCCTTCCAGCGTCAGTGGAAACATCCTGCCTGCCATGAGCTCCCGCATGATGCCAATGGAGCGGGTGTATTGCCACAGGTGTTCGGCTTCCGGGTTCAGCCAGACGGCGTGCGGATAGGTGGCGAGCAGTCGCATCATCCAGGCTTGGCCGGCTTCGCTGTTGTTGTATTCGACGCTGCCGTTCGGGTAGAGGATTTCGCTCGGCGCCATGCTGGCATCGCCGACGATGATCAACTTGTAGTCGCTGCCATATTTGTGCATGACGTCATACAGCGACATCACTTCGCTGCGGCGACGATGATTGTCGCGCCAGACGTGATCGTAGATGCAGTTATGAAAGTAGAAATACTCTAGGTGCTTGAACTCAGTCTTGGCTGCCGAGAACAGCTCTTCGCACTGGACGACATGATCGTCCATCGAGCCGCCGACGTCGAAGAACAGCAATACCTTGATCGCATTGCGCCGCTCTGGTCGCATGCGCAGATCCAGCCAGCCAGCATTGCGCGCGGTGTTGGCGATGGTGCTGTCGAGATCGAGCTCCTCGGCAGCGCCGGTGCGGGCAAATTTACGCAGCTGCTTGAGTGCGACCTTGATGTTGCGCGTCCCCAGCTCGGCCGAGCCATCGAGATTCTTGAACTCGCGATTTTCCCATACCTTGACCGCGGTGCGATGTCCGGCAGACGGGCCGCCGATGCGGATGCCCTCCGGATGGTAGCCGCTGTGTCCGAAAGGGCTGGAGCCGCCGGTGCCGATCCACTTGTTGCCGCCTTCGTGACGGCCTTTTTGCTCTTCAAGGCGTTTCTTGAATTCATCGAGCAGCTTGTCCAGCCCCATGCGCTCCAGCGCGGCCTTGGCCTCTTTACTGAGATAACGGCTGCTGATGTACTTGAGCCAGTCCTCCGGGATCTCGTCGGTAAGGCCGGGCAACGCTTGGATGCCCTTGAAGTATTCGCCGAAGGCGAGGTCGAACTTGTCGTAGAGCGTTTCGTCCTTGACCAGGCAGGCGCGCGCGAGTACGTAGAAGTCGTCGATATTGTGGTTGGACAGACCGGCCTGCATGGCTTCAAGCAGGGTCAGGAATTCACGGGTCGAAACCGGCAATTGCCTGTTCTTCAGGTGCAGAAAGAATTCGATCAGCACCGCGTGCCTCTTACTTGCCGGCCCGGCTCATGAACGCGAGTCGTTCGAACAGATGTACGTCCTGCTCGTTCTTGAGCAGAGCCCCGGCCAGGGGCGGGATGATGGTGCGCTTGTCATTGCTGCGCAGCGCTTCGGCCGGAATATCTTCGGCCACCATCAGCTTCAGCCAGTCGATCAGCTCCGAGGTTGAGGGCTTTTTCTTCAGGCCCGGCACCTGGCGGATGTCGAAGAACACTTCCAGCGCCTCGCGCAGCAGCTCCTGCTTGAGATTCGGGAAATGAACGTCGACGATGCGCATCATCGCCTCGCGATCGGGAAAGCGGATGTAGTGGAAGAAGCAGCGGCGCAGGAAAGCGTCCGGCAACTCCTTCTCGTTGTTCGAGGTAATGATGATCAGCGGCCTGTGCCTGGCCTTGATGGTGGCGCGCGTCTCGTAGCAGGTGAACTCCATGCGATCGAGTTCGCGCAGCAGGTCGTTGGGAAACTCGATGTCGGCCTTGTCGATCTCGTCGATCAGCACCACGGCCTGCTCGTCCGACTCGAAGGCCTGCCACAGGGTACCCTTGACGATGTAGTTCTCGATGCTTTTGACTTTCTCGTCGCCCAGCTGCGAATCGCGCAGGCGCGAAACGGCATCGTATTCGTAGAGGCCCTGCTGCGCCTTGGTAGTCGATTTGATATGCCACTGGAACAGCGGCTTGCCCAGCGCCGCGGCGACTTCCTCGGCCAGCATGGTCTTGCCGGTACCGGGCTCGCCCTTGATCAGGAGCGGGCGCTGCAGGGTGATGGCGGCATTGACGGCCAGCATCAGGTCGGGCGCAGCGACGTAGCGATCGCTGCCGGAAAAGCGTGTAGTCATGGATCGGTCGCCCTGTTCGGAAGCAGCGCCCAATATTACCTGCATTCGCCTGTGGTGCGTTGCCACGGAGCGACACAAGGAGCATCGACCCGGCAGCCGTCGCGCCCTGCCAATCGGCTATCGGCGAGGGTGCCGGTATCATCCGGTTTTAAGCAAGGCGACCAGCGCGTCGCCCGTTTCGCGAACATGCGTTTCATCTCTGCCTCTCGTTCGGCCTGCCTGTGCCGGACGCTTCTTGTTCTGTGCGCCGCCGTGTCCGGCAGCATGGAAAAAGCCCACGCCATCGATCTGATTCCTGGCGAACTGGAGCCGCGAGCCGCGGGCCGGAGCGTGGTGCAGACGATCTATACCAATCAGCAACGACAGGGGTTCTACAGCAATGGCAACAAGGTGCTGCCTGCGGCTGCGGCCGACGTCGACATTCTGCAACTGCGTCTGGCGCATACCTTTTCGCTTGGCGATTACCCTGCCGTGGTCTATGTTCAGCAGCCCTGGGGTCATGTAAAGGTCGAGGGCCTGCCCGGCGCCAGTGGCAGCGCCAATGGTTCCGCGGACACGATGCTGCTGTTCGGCCTCTGGCCCTACGCCAATCGAGAGACCGGAACCTATTTCGCTGTCGGGGCTTACTACTTCGTGAACGACGGCAATTACGACAACAATCGAAACGTTAACCTCGGCGAGAACCGCAGCAAGTACGTGCTGCAGGCGGCTTACCAGATGCGTTTGGCGGAGCGACTGGAGTGGGCGCTTGCCGCCGATGCAATGCAGTTCGGCGACAATGCCAACTACAGTGCACGCAAGGTCAGACTGAGTCAGGACACTTTGTGGAGTTTGCAGACTAGCCTCAATTACCGCTTCACACCGGTGACGGCGATGGCGCTGGCGCTATTTCGTTCCGTTGGTGGTGAAACGCAACTGAACGGCGTGGATCGACATGACGCAACCCGCGTCGACCGGTGGCAGGTGACGGGCAGCTATCTGATGCCGGACATCGCCGGCGCCATCCATCTGCAATACGGCCGCGACTTCAGCACCCAGAACGGACTGCTGGAAACGCGCCGTGTGGTGCTGCGCTTCAGTAAAAGCTTCTGAGGTGCTGCTTCCGACGCTGACCTAGAGCTTGCGTCTGACACACTCGACGTAGGCTGCACTGTCGGGCGGCTGACCTTCACGCTGGGCTTTCCACATGACTTCGCCGAGGCAGTCGAGCACGTCATGGAAGGCATCGTGCTGGTTACCGTGCTTGTCGCAAAGCTTGGTGAAGGCGTCGCGCAGGCCCGGCGGCTGGTCGATCTGCAATTGCTCGTAGATGGCCAGATGCATCGACAGATGCAGGAAGGGGTTGGTTTCCCCGTCGGCCGGGGTCCACTCACGTGTTAGCGCATCCGGTGCCTCAAGCAGGGCGTGATACTCGGGATGCCATTTCACGAAGGTGGACGCCTGCATTTCCAGCGGTGTCTGCGGCACGCCTTCGCGTTCCTTGCGCCAGGCATCGATGAAGAAGGTGCGAACCTGGTCGCGGGTCGGATTGAAGAGGCTCATTGCTTTTCAGTGGTCAAGGTTCTTGTCTTTGAACTCGCACAGATCATTGATGACGCAGCGGAAGCACTCCGGCGTGCGCGCCTTGCAGACGTAGCGGCCGTGCAGAATCATCAGGTGATGCGCGTCGACGATGTAGTCCCGGGGCACAACCTTGACCAGCTTGTCCTCCACCGCGCGTACATCCTTGCCCGGCGCTATCTTGGTGCGATTGGCAAAGCGGAAGATGTGCGTATCCACCGCGATGGTCGGATGGCCGAAGATCGTGTTGAGGATCACGTTGGCGGTCTTACGGCCGACGCCCGGCAGGGCTTCCAGGGCGTCGCGGTCATCGGGCACTTCGCTGTTGTGGTGTTCGATCAGCAGCTGCGACAAGGCCAGCACATTTTTGGCCTTGGTGCGGAACAGGCCGATGGTCTTGACCGCTTCGGTGATGCCGTCGAGGCCGAGCTTGACCATCTTCTCGGGCGTCGGCGCCTTCTTGAAGAGGGGACGCGTGGCGATATTCACGCCCTTGTCGGTCGCCTGGGCCGAGAGTACGACTGCGACCAGCAACTGATAGGGCGTCTCGTACTCGAGCTCGGTTTCCGGTTTGGGAATGGACTTGGCGAGACGCTTGAAGATCTCGTGGCGTATTTCGGCGTTCATCTGATCAGGTACGCAGCGGGATTTAGTGCTCTTCGTTTTTTTTGCGGCGCGCTTCGATGGCCTCGATCTGGGCGCGGGTGGCATCGCTGAGATTGTCGGTGTTTTGCGGCTTGGCGGCTTCGCGTTGCTGGCGGGCACGCTCCATGGCGGCGGCGATCAGGGCGCGCTTGGCATCCAGCGGCATCAAGCCGGACTCAGCGGCAGCAGGCGATGTGGCGGTGGATGTTTCTGCAACACCGGCTTCAGTCGGTGAGGTCGGAATATCAGCACCGGCAGTTTTCTGTTGTTTTTCCCATTTGTTCCGTTCCAGGCGATACAGGTGGAATTCTCGTTGTTCGCGCCATTGTTCGGTGCGATCGCGCTGTGCTTCCTCGGGAGAGATCGGCTGCATGCTGATGCAATCTACCGGGCAGGGTGCCACGCACAGGTCGCATCCGGTACAGAGCTCCGCCACCACGGTATGCATCTGTTTTGCGGCGCCGACGATGGCATCGACCGGGCAGGCCTGGATACAGAGCGTGCAGCCAATACAAACCGGCTCGTCGATGATTGCCTGCAGACGAGGCTGTTCGCTGCCGCGGCTAGTGTCGAGCGGTTTGTATTCGCGTTGCAGCAGATCGGCCAGGACACGGATGCCGTGCTCACCGCCAGGCGGGCACTGGTTGATGTCGGCCTCACCCTTGACGATGGCTGCAGCATAAGGGCGGCAGCCATCGTAGCCGCACTTGGTGCATTGGGTCTGCGGCAAGACGGCATCGATTTTCGCGATCAGGCGTTCATCCCCGGTTTGCGGGGCGGGATGAAGGCGAAAGACGGGGTAGGTGCTGCGACTGCTCATCGGGGATAGCGTTATTGTTGGCGCGCATTGGCGATATACACCAATTTTCCGCCAAATCGACCCCGGATGGGAGTTTCTGCGTCGCTTATCTACCGGCGCGCAGTGACTTGAACAGGGCGATCAAGGAGAGCAGCAGCAAGCCGGTAAAGGCCAGCAGCGACCAGTCGGCAATCGCCAGACCGAGGAATTTCCAGCCCGCCTCTGAGCACAGGCCGGTAGCTTCAAACAGAAGGGGAATTTTTTCGCCGGCCCAATAGACGAACGCTTCCCACCACGGCGCGTTGGCGGTGCAGCTGACGTCGGTGGCAAAGCGCTGCAGCCAGACCTGATAGCCGGCAATGAAAGCACCGGTACCGGCCAATCCCGAATTGCCGAGTGCGATCAACGTCTGCGAAAGTCGGCAGCGTTGGAGGCAGAGCGCGATCAGGGAGGTCAGCGCCAGCGTCAGATAGACCATGCGCTGCAGGATGCACAGCGGGCACGCGGCCAGGTTCAGGGTCTTGGCCAAGTAAAGGCCGCCGCCAACCAGTCCCGTGCCGGCGACAAGGGTGAGCGCGAAAATCAGCTTGGGCGTGAGCTTTTTCATGCCGAGCATTCTACGTCGCTTGCGGCCGGAGGAATGAAAGGAAAAGCAACAGACCGGTTGGGGTTACCCCTCCCATGTGGGGCGAAGGCGGGAATTCGCAAAGCACTGCTTTGCGCCGCATGAGCGGGCGAGCAGTGCAATGCAAGCCCCGGACCGGGTAAGGGGAGGGAGTGCTGAGCTGTGATTTTGAACGCCGCTTAAGCGGCATTCAAAATCATGCCGGCACCGACCGTATTGTTGGTCGATTCATCGATGACGATGAAGGCGCCGGTGGCTCGGTTCTCGGTGTAGGGATCGACAGCCAGCGGCTGGGCCAGCTTGATCGAGACCTTGGCGATGTCATTGACCGCCAGCTTGTCGGCCGCCTGCTTTTCCAGCGAGTTGATGTCGAGACGATATTCGATGCCGGACAGGATGGCCTTGGATTCGCGTGAGGTGTGGCGCACCACATACTTGCGCGCCTTGTCCAGCGGCGTTTCGGACAGCCAGCACAGCATGGCGTCGATCTGCTTGGTTACAGCCGGTTGGGCATCGCTCTTGACGATCATGTCGCCACGCGAAATGTCCACTTCATCTTCGAGCAGGATCGTCACGGACTGATCGGCATGCGCTTCCGGCAGTGACTGGCCGTAAATCTGGATGTCCTTGACCTTGCTCGTAGCACCGGACGGCAGCACGGTGATGGCATCGCCCTTGGCGATCACACCGGAGGAAACGCGACCCATGAAGCCGCGATAGTCGTGCAGCTCAGGGTTGGCCGAGTCCTGCGGCCGGCAGACGAACTGAACCGGGAAGCGGAAGCGCTCGTCGCGATCGCCGCGGCCTTCGCCGTGGGCGCAGGGGGCTTCTTCCAGTATCTCCAGCAGCGTGGGGCCGTCGTACCAATCCAGCTTCTCGCCGCGATCCACGATCATGTCGCCGTTGAGGGCCGACATCGGGATAAAGCGCACGTCCTTGAGGCCGATCTGCGCGGCGAAAGCCAGATAGTCCGCCTTGATCTTCTCGAACACGGCCTGGTCGTAATCAACGAGGTCCATCTTGTTGATGGCGACCAGCAGATGCGGAATGCCGACCAGATTCGCCAGATAGGAATGGCGCCGCGTCTGGGTCAGCATGCCCTTGCGCGCATCGATGAGAATGATGGCGAGGTTGGCGGTCGAGGCGGCGGTCACCATGTTGCGGGTGTACTGCTCGTGGCCCGGCGCGTCGGCGATGATGTACTTGCGCGTGCCGGTGCTGTAGTAACGGTAGGCCACGTCGATGGTGATGCCTTGCTCGCGCTCGGCCTGCAGGCCGTCGGTGAGCAGGGACAGATCGACGGCTTCCATGCCGCGCTTCTTGGACGTGCGCTCGATGGCGTTGAGCGTGTCGACCAGAATCGTCTTGGTGTCGAACAGCAGACGGCCGATCAGCGTGCTCTTTCCGTCGTCGACGCTGCCGCAGGTGAGGAAGCGGAGTACGCCGCGATCTTCAATCTTTTCGTTGGCACCCATCAGAAATACCCTTCCTTCTTGCGTTGTTCCATCGAGGCTTCCGAAGTCTGGTCGTCCAGACGCGTCTGGCCGCGCTCGGTCACGGTCGTCGCCGCGGTTTCTTCAATAATGTGGCGAATCGTGCTGGCGCCGGATTCGACCGGGGCGGTACAGGTGATATCGCCGACGGTGCGGAAGCGCACGGTCATGGTCTCGGAAACCTCACCGTCCTTGAGCGGCGTCACTTCCGTGATTGGCTGAATCAGGCCATTCTTGCGTATGACTTCGCGTTGATGCGCGAAGTAGATCGACGGCAGTTCGAGACCTTCGCGCTCGATGTATTGCCATACATCCAGCTCGGTCCAGTTCGAGATCGGGAAGGCGCGAATGTTCTCGCCCTTGAAGGCGCGGGCGTTGTACAGGTCCCAAAGTTCGGGGCGCTGGTTCTTCGGGTCCCACTGACCGAATTCGTCGCGGAAGGAGAAGATGCGTTCCTTGGCGCGCGCCTTTTCTTCATCACGACGGGCGCCGCCGATGCAGCAGTCGAATTCGAATTCGGCGATGGTTTCGAGCAGCGTCACCGACTGATGCTTGTTGCGCGGTTCCAGCGGCGACTTGAGCACGACGGTGCCGCGCTTCATCGAGTCCTCCACCGAGCGCACGATCAGGCGTTCGCCCAGTTCAGCCGCGCGCTTGTCGCGGAAGTCGGTGACTTCCTTGTAGTTGTGGCCGGTGTCGATATGCACCAGCGGGAAGGGGAATTTGCCCGGGCGGAAAGCCTTCTCGGCCAGACGCAGCAGGCAGATCGAATCCTTGCCGCCCGAGAAGAGTAGGGCCGGGTTGGAGCACTGGCCTGCGACTTCGCGCATGATGTGGATGGCCTCGGCTTCGAGCCAGTCGAGATGGGAAAGCGTTTTGCTCATGGTTTTCATCTTTGATTGCTTATTCGTTTCAACGCCTTGATCAGGCAGACTTCTTGACGTGCAGGCCGCACTCTTTCAGTTCAGGCGACTCCCACCACCAACGACCCGAGCGAATATCCTCACCCGGTGTGACCGAGCGGGTACATGGCGCGCAGCCGATGCTGGGGTAGAACTTGTCGTGCAAGGCGTTGTACGGCACGTCGTACTGGGCGATATAGGCCCACACATCCTTTTCGCTCCAGTCGGCGAGCGGATTGAATTTCTCCAATCCATTGCCGGCATCCTTTTCATGCAGCGGCAGGCCAGTGCGCGTGGCCGCCTGTTCGGCACGCAGGCCGGTCACCCAGGCTTTCTTGCCCGCCAGCGCACGTCCCAGCGGTTCGACCTTGCGCACATGGCAGCAACCCTTGCGCAGATCGATGGATTCGTAGAAGGCATTGATGCCATGCGTGCGCACATACGCCTCGACCAAGTCGTGCTTCGGATAGAAGACCTTGAGCGTGGTGTCGTAACGCTTCTCCACCTTGGCCAACAGATCGTAAGTTTCGATGGGCAGGCGACCGGTATCGAGGAGAAAGATTTCGAGGTCGATCCTATTACTCAGGATCATGTCCGTCAGAACCATGTCTTCGGCGCCCAGGCTGTTGGCGAAGGTGGCCGGCGAATACTCTGCCGCGATTCCCTTCAACAGGGTGAGCGCTGCCGCAACCTTGTCCGGTGACAGTGTGTGGTCTTTGGCTTTGAGTCGTGCGTCAGGCATGATCGTTCTCAGGCATGGCGACGGCGAAACAGGGGGAGTGGCTCATCGACCGCCGCCTGATAGGTTTCCGAAAAGTCCTCGAGCGCCTTGACCGCGTCTTCGATGTCCTTGTCGGCACGCACGGCATAGGCGTCGAAGCCGACGCGTCGCAAGTAGAAGAGCTGGTCTTTGAGCACGTCGCCAATGGCGCGCAGTTCGCCGCGCCAGCCGAAGCGGCCGCGCAGCAGGGCGGCGGTAGAGTAGCCGCGGCCGTCGGCGAACTGCGGGAAGTCAATGGCGACGACGTGGAATTGGGCGAGGTCGGTGGCGATATCTTGCGCGACTTCGTCCGGCGCCAGCCATACGCCGCGTTGCGGGCGGGCCAGCAGCTCCGGCTTGCGCACCTGCCATACCTTGAGCGGGACGATCAGGTCGCCGGCCGGCAGTTGCACCGACTCGGCAGTCTCGCCTTCGGCGAGGCGGACAACTTGCCAGCTGTCTTCGACGATGCTGCTGTGCTTGATGATCTTAGGCATTGACTGCAACCCTTTCCTTGCCGGCGTAGACGCGCTCCTTGAACGGGGCGACGCCGAGGCGATGCACGGTGTCCACGAAGCGCTCAGCGTCGCTTTCGCGGTTGTCGATATAGGTTTCGATCAGCTTGCTGATCACGTCGGGGATTTCGGCGGCGGCGAAAGACGGGCCGATGACGTCGCCGAGATGGGCGTTGTAGCCCTGGCGTCCGCCGATCGACACCTGGTACCACTCGGAGCCGCTCTTGTCGACGCCGAGGATGCCGATATTGCCGACATGGTGGTGGCCGCAGGCGTTCATACAACCCGAGATATTCAGGTCCAGATCGCCAATATCGTAGAGATAGTCGAGGTCGTCGAAACGTTCCTGGATCGCGGTGGCGATCGGAATCGACTTGGCGTTGGCCAGTGAGCAGAAGTCGCCGCCCGGGCAGCAGATGATGTCGTGCAGCAGTCCGACGGTGGGCGAAGCCAGACTGTGGGCCTTGGCCTCCAGCCACAGTTCATGCAGGCGCGATTTCTCGACGTCGGCAAGAATCAGGTTCTGCTCGTGCGAGGAGCGCAGCTCGCCGAAGCTGTACTTGTCGGCGAGGTCGGCCACAAAGTGCATCTGTTCGCTGGTAATGTCGCCGGGCGCAACCTTGGGATCCTTCAGTGACAGCGTCACCGCAGCGTAGCCGGGCTTCTTGTGCTCGCTGACATTGCGCTCCAGCCAGCGCGTGAATGCCTTGTCGCTCTTCTCGGCAGCCAGTGCTTCCAGCGACAGGTCATCAAGCTGCTTCCAGTCCGGATCGGTGAAGTGCTTCTTGATACGGTCGACTTCGGCTTCGGTCAGCGTCGATGCGCCGTCCTTGACGTAAGCCCATTCGGCCTCGACCTGACGGCGGAACTCCTCGATGCCCAGCGCCTTGACCAGTATCTTGATACGCGCCTTGTACTTGTTATCGCGACGACCGTGCAGGTTGTAGACCCGCAGGATGCATTCGAGATAGGTGATCAGGTGCTGCCAGGGCAGAAAATCCTTGATCACGACCCCGACGATGGGCGTGCGGCCGAGGCCGCCGCCGACGATGACGCGGAAGCCGATATTGCCGTCGCTATCTTTCAGCACATCGAGACCGATGTCATGTACGCGAGTGGCGGCGCGGTCACTCATGTCGCTGCCTTCGGCAGCGTTCACGGCAATTTTGAACTTGCGCGGCAGGTAGGCGAATTCCGGGTGGAAGGTCGACCACTGGCGCAGAATCTCGCACCACGGGCGCGGGTCGGTGATCTCGTCGCGTGCAACGCCGGCAAACTGATCGCTGGTGACGTTGCGGATGCAGTTGCCCGACGTCTGGATGGCGTGCATTTCCACCGTCGCCAGTTCGGCCAGAATCTCGGGCACGTCTTCGAGCTTGGGCCAGTTGAGTTGCAGGTTCTGGCGCGTGCTGAAGTGGCCGTAGCCGCGGTCGTACCGGGCGGCGATGTCAGCCAGCTTGCGCAGCTGCTTGGACGAAAGCATGCCGTAGGGAATGGCGATGCGCAGCATGGGCGCGTGGCGCTGGATGTAGAGGCCATTTTGCAGGCGCAGCGGGCGGAATTCGTCTTCCGAAAGGGTGCCTGCCAGATAGCGATTGGTCTGGTCGCGGAACTGCTTCACGCGGTCGTCGACAATGGCCTGGTCGTAATGATCGTAGCGGTACATGGGAGAGCCTTTGGGGGTGTTCTCTGTTTTTCTAGTTCGCGATCAGCTTGCTGCCGGTAAACAACAGAATGGCGGCGAGACTAGGGCGCAATACTTTTTCCGGAATGCGGACAGCCAGGTGGCTGCCGATATAAATGCCGGGCAGCGAGCCAATCAGCAGCGCGCCCAGCAGTTCAAAGTCCACACTGCCCATGAACCAGTGACCAATGCCTGCGACGAGTGTCAGTGGCACAGCATGAGCAATATCCGAACCCACGATTTTAACCGTAGGCAGCGTGGGATACAAAAACAGCAGCGCAGTGACACCCAGGGCGCCGGCGCCGACGGAGGAGAGCGAGACCAGGGCGCCAAGGGCTGCGCCGGTAACGACGGTCAGGACGTCGGTGGCCTCCTGGCTGCGCGACGCCTTGTTGCGCGATTGCGCCCAGCTCATCAGCTTACTGCGGAAAATCAGCGAAGCCGCGGTCAGGAGCAGGGCGACGCCGAGGACAAATGAAATCAGTTTGGTTGCATTGCCGAAGCCGCCGGGTGCGTAGAAATGGATGGCCAACAACGTGATGACAGCTGCGGGGATGCTGCCGGCGGCCAGCAGAACGGTGATCTTCCAATCCACCGTGCCCTTGCTGGCGTGCACCCAGGTTCCGCCCGATTTGGTGATGGCGGCGTAGAGCAGGTCGGTGCCCACGGCCTTGGCCGGATGGATGCCGAACATCAGGACCAGCAGCGGCGTCATTAGCGAACCGCCGCCCACGCCGGTCATGCCGACAATGGCGCCGACAATAAAGCCTGCAACTGAATAGCCAAAATCCATGGGGGATGCTTTGACGGACTTTTACGAGAAGGCGGATCCTACCGGACTCACTTAGATTTTGAAAATACCAATATAAAGCAAATGTATAACTTTTGGTTATTAGTGGGCGGCGCTCACCGGCTTGCCATGATGGCCTCGCCAATCAGCTCGGGACCCCGGAAAATCATGCCCGAGTAGATCTGGACCAAGCTGGCGCCGGCGTCCAGCTTGGCGCGGGCCTTGGCGCCATCGGTAATGCCTCCGGCCGCAATGATCGGTAGTTCGCCGGCCAGGGTCTTGGCCAGGGCCGCGACCACGGCGGTGGATTTCTCGAACACCGGAGCGCCGGACAGACCGCCGGCCTCGTTGCCGTGCTTCAGGTGTTCGACACCAGTGCGGCTCAAGGTTGTGTTGGTGGCGATGACGCCGTCGATGCGATGGCGGCGCAGTGCATCGGCAATATTCACGATCTGCGCGTCATCGAGGTCGGGTGCGATCTTCAGGGTCAGCGGCACGTACTTGCCGTGCGTGTCGGCGAGCTCAGTCTGCTTGGTCTTGAGCGCGCCGAGCAGAGCGTCGAGTTCCGATTCGCCCTGCAGCTGGCGAAGGTTCTTGGTATTCGGCGAGGAGATATTCACCGTTACATAAGTGGCGGCAGCGTAGACCTTGTCGAGGCAGATCAGATAATCATCGGCGGCTTTTTCGATCGGGGTGTCGAAGTTCTTGCCGATATTGATGCCGAGCACGCCCTTGAACTTACTCGCGGCCACATTGGCGAGCAGGTTATCCACGCCGTGGTTGTTGAAACCCATGCGATTGATGATGCCCATCGCTTCCGGCAGGCGGAACATGCGCGGCTTGGGGTTGCCCGGCTGAGGGCGCGGCGTGACCGTGCCTATTTCGACGAAGCCGAAGCCCAGCTTGCCCCAGGCTTGGATGCACTCGCCATTCTTGTCGAGGCCGGCGGCCAGACCGACCGGATTGGGAAAGTCGATTCCCATGACGTTGACCGCCCGGCCGGCGGGCGCACACGCGGGCATCAGGCCCTGTGTGCGACGCAGCGTATTGAGCGTGAATTCATGAGCGGTTTCCGCGTCGAGCGAAAACAGGAAGGGGCGGGCGAGGGAGTAGGGCAGCATAGCCTGTGATTTTAACAGGCCGCCTTGGCGGAGCTATTCGGGGTTCAGGTCAATCCAGAGCCGATCCGTGCCTGGCTCGTCGCTAAGCCGTTCGAGCGGATGAAAGTTGGCCTTGTAGGCCATCTTCTGGCTGTCGCGTATCCAATAGCCCAGGTACAGATAAGGCAGGTTCAGATGCTGACACTGTGCCACCTGCCACAGGACGCCGAAGGTGCCGTAGCTGGCATGCTCGACATCTGGATCGTAAAACGTATAGACCGAGGATAAGCCGTCGGAGAGCAGGTCGATGATGCTGACCATGCGCAGGACACCATCCTCACGGAATTCGACCAGACAGCTGTCGACATGGCTCTGCAGCAGGAACTGCGCATACTGTTCGCGGCTGTCGCTATCCATGCCGCCGCCGGAGTGGCGGGCTGCCTGATAACGCTGGTAAAGCTGGTAATGGTCCTCGCGGAAGCCGAGACCCATTTCGCGCGGTACCAGTGCGGCGTGCTGTTTGAGTGAGCGCCGCTGGCTCCGGTTGGGCTTGAAGTCGGCCACGCGCAGGCGCACCGGTACGCACTCGCGGCAAGTGCCGCAATGCGGACGATAGGTGAACACGCCGCTGCGGCGGAAACCGGCACGGACGAGTTCGCCGTAGGTCTCGTTGTCGATCAGATGTGTCGGCGTGGCGACTTGCGAGCGCGCGACGCGGCCCGGCAGATAGGAGCAGCCGTAGGGCGCCGTGGCGTAGAAGTGCAGCAGCGGGAAGGGGGGCAGGTCGCGGAGATAGGCCATCAGGGCTCCCGATGGGTCGTCCCGAGGGAACCCAGTGCTCCTAGGGGGGGCAGCGAACGAAGTGGGCGTCCGGGCTTCATGGCTAGCCCTTTGTACGGAAGTGATCGCGCACCGATTCGGCAGACCAGACGCCGATTTCTCCGGGTACGGGCACAAGCTCAGCCAGCCGGGCAGCAAATTCGCTGCGAGGTATAGGGCGAGCGCCGAGCGAGGCTAGGTGACTGGTTTCCATCTGGCAATCAATTATGCCAAAACCTTTCTTGCGCAGCAGCGCGCATAGATGCGCAAGGGCAATCTTCGACGCATCCTTGTGGCGCGAGAACATCGACTCGCCGAAAAAGGCGCGGCCTAGCGCAATCCCGTACAGGCCGCCGGCCAGTTTACCGTCTATCCATGTTTCCACACTATGAGCATAGCCGAGCTGATGCAGGCGCAAATAAGCCGCCTGTATTTCGGGCACGATCCAGGTGCTGCTCTGGCCCGCATTTGCATCCTCTCGCGGCGCGGCGCAACCGGCCATGACCTCCGCAAAAGCAGTATCGATGCGGATCTCGTAGGGGCGGTTACGCAGGACTTTTGCGAGCGAGTTGCGGAGGGTGAATTCTTCAGGCAGTAGCACCATGCGCGGATCCGGACTCCACCAAAGAATCGGATCGCCAGCGGAGTACCACGGGAAAATCCCTTGCGCGTAGGCCGCCAGCAGTCGCTCCGGCGACAAGTCGCCCCCGGCTGCGAGCAGCCCGTTAGGCTCAGTGAGCGCAGACGTCAGCGGCGGGAAAACAGGTTTGGCGGGCAGCCAGGGAATCATGCCGTGCAGGTATTGAACTGAAGAGCGCCAAGGATAGCAGGCGTAAAAAAACCAGCACCGGGCTGGTTCGTCTTTCTGCGGGCGACCGGATTATTCTGCGCTGATGCGGCGCGCGCCTTCATAACGCTTGGCCCAGTAACTTTCGCGCATGTCCTCAATGCGGACCTTGCCGCCAGTGCGGGGCGAGTGGATGAACTGGCCTTCGCCAAGATAGATGCCGACGTGGGAGAAGGTCTTGCGCATGGTGTTGAAGAACACCAGATCACCCGGCTGCAACTCGTTCTTCTTGACGACTTCGCCTTCCTTGCTGATTTCGCGCGAGGTGCGCGGCAGCATCAGGCCCATGCCTTCGCGGAACACGTGCTGCACAAAGCCGCTGCAGTCGAAGCCCGTCTCCGGCGTTGTGCCGCCCCGCCTGTAGCGGATGCCGACCAGACTTAAGGCGTCATCGGTCGCCGCCTGAATTGAAGCGGTGGCCTTGCTGATCAGCGAAGGATTTTCGGTCGGGGATGTCTCGGTAACGGATTCGGCAGCCTGTGCCGAGCAGGCAAACAGGACCGCAAAAATGACCGCGAACGAGATGGGGTTAAAACGCATGGGCCGCACTATAACCGCAGTTTTTGGCCGATGTAAACCTCCTGGGCCCGCAGAAATTTTACGGAACCCCTTCCATAAATTCCGGAAGTACCCTATAATGCTTGTCTTTGCAGGCGCGTAGCTCAGTTGGTTAGAGCACCACCTTGACATGGTGGGGGTCGTTGGTTCGAGTCCAATCGCGCCTACCAGGACAAGCGTACGGCTTTTCTGTCTGCCATCAGCCGCTCCGTCATCCGAT
>DATMTO010000263.1:0-4838 GCA_035564055.1 Rhodocyclaceae bacterium
CGCGCCTGTCCACGCTGTGGGCGCTCCTCAACGGCGACCTGGCCGGCAACGCCGCCGCTCAGGCGATCAACGAATGGCAGGTCATGAACGACAGCCCGGCCGGTTATGCCGCCATGCATATTGCCGGCGACATGCCCGGTCTGTTGGCTGGCTCGGTGCTCGGCATTCGCCGCCACGACAAAGAGCCGTGGAGTCTATGTATCGTGCGCTGGGTCCGCAGCGAAAATCCGGAGCATCTGGAAATGGGGCTTGAAGTGCTTGCCCCGCATGCGAAAGCCGTGCGCATCGCCACGGCCTCGCGCCCAGAAGCCCCGATCCCTGCGCTGCTGCTGCCACCGATCAGCGGTATTGGGCGCGGCGAAACCCTGCTCACCGAGCGTGGCGCCTACGAGACCGGCACGATTGCGCTGATGCAGGAAGAGGCAGGCAAGTTGCAGGTCGCCGAGTGCAAGCCCTTGCCCCTGGTGAGCCAGACCGCCAGTATCGAACTGTTCGAATTCGAGCGCATCCAGCACCCGGTGGCCTGAGCCTTATTTGGCTTGCGGCAACTCCGCCACGATATAGGCGCCGACCAGGATCACGGTCCACGACAGATACAGCCATAGCAGGAACACCGGCACCGCCGCGAAGGTGCCGTAGATCACGGCCTGTGCCGAGAAGTATTTGACGTAGAGACTCAGCAGCTTCTGGATGCCGACCATGCATCCCGCGGTAAATACGCCGCCAAACATGGCGTGCGATTTCAGTATCGGCCGATTGGGTACGCCCCAGTAGAGCAGGCCGAACAATCCGACCATGAGGATGAAGGGGACGGCACGGATCAGAAAGCCGGCCAGCCAGTCGCCGGAATCGCTGAACAGGCCCAGCGAGGTTGTCACCAGATAAGTGATACCGACCAGCGCCACACCAAGCGCTACGGGCCCCAACAGCAAGGCGGTGGCATGCAGGACGATGCGTTTGTACAAGGGGCGCTGAATCCGAATGCGCCAGATCATGTTGAAGGTGCGCTCAATGGTCAGCATTTGCAGCAAGGCGGTGACGGCAAGCGTCAGCGCGCCGATCCAGGTTAAGCGGACGGCCTTGCTGGCAAATTGCGTCACGTACTTGGCGATGACCACGCCAGCCTTGTCAGGTAACAGATTGGCCAGCAGAAATTTCTGCACGGCAGCGCCAAGGCCACTGCCGAAGGGCAGGATGGAGATCAGCGCCACCGCGCCGGCAATCATTGGCACCAGGCCCAGTATCGTCGTGAAGGCCAGTGCCGCAGCGGTCTGCCCGCAGCGCTCAACACGATAGCGATGGATGACGCGGCCTACCAGCTGGAATGGGGTCAGCAACATCGGCATATAATCGTTTGAAATCCCTTAAACGCAAAGTCCAAAAAGAATGCAGGAAATCCTGGTGCTCTACTACAGCCACCACGGCGGCACGCGCCTGCTGGCACAAGCGATTGCACGCGGCATCGAAGAGGTGGAGGGCATGGCGGCGCGCCTGCGCACTGTACCCCGCGTCTCCGCCGTTTGCGAGGCCACCGAACCGGAAGTTCCTGCCAGCGGCGCGCCTTACGTCGAACTCGGCGATCTGGCTGAATGCGTCGGCATCGCGCTCGGCAGCCCGGTGCGCTTCGGCAATATGGCCGCACCGATGAAGTACTTCTGGGACTCGACCGCTGCCGACTGGCTGGCCGGCTCCCTGGCCGGCAAACCGGCGGCCGTGTTCACCTCCGGTACCAGCATGCACGGCGGCCAGGAAAGCACCCTGCTGTCCATGATGCTGCCGCTGCTGCATCATGGCATGCTGATCGTCGGCCTGCCCTTCACCGAAGCCGAACTCTCCACCACCCGCGCCGGCGGCGGCCCGTACGGTGCCAGCCATGTGAGCGGCAGCGAGGGCCGTCACGAACCGACCGAGATCGAGCGCAAACTGGCCATGGCGCTGGGGCGTCGCCTTGCCGAAACCGCCAGGAAACTGTCCGCATGAATGCGCTGCAAAATACGCGCCTGCTGAGCGCTGTCAGCAACACCAGTCTGGTCGCCCTGATCCTGCTATGTACGGCCTGGGAGCTGTGGCTCGCTCCGCTGCGGCCGGGCGGTTCGATGCTGGTGCTGAAAGTGGTGCCGCTGCTGTTGGGCCTTTTCGGCATCCTGCGTGGCAAGCGTTACACCTACCAGTGGATGTCGATGCTGATTCTGTTCTACTTCACCGAGGGCACGGTGCGCGCCACCTCGGATACAGGACTGTCGCAGCAACTGGCGATCGCCGAGACCTTCCTGACCGTCAGCTTCTTCGTCAGCGCCATCTACTATGCGCGGGCAACCCGCAGCAGCCAACCGCGCCGCGCGGGCTGATCTGGTTTACTCAGGCACAACTGGCGGCTTGTTGCGCTTCGAAAAACGCAAGGCCAGCAGGACGTAGCCCGAAGCGGCATAAATCAGGAACAGGGCAAACAGCACGCCCGGCGGGTAGAAGGCGGTCAGCGCAAAGAAGATGGCGAAGGCGGCAACCACGATAAAGGGCACGCTCTTGCGCAAATTGATGTCCTTGCCGCTCCAGTAGGGCACGTTGCTGATCATGGTCAGGCCGGCAAAGATCGTCAGCGCACAAGCATAGCCGCGTACCTCCTCGCCTGACACGCCAAAATCATTGACCACCCAGACCAGCCCGGCAATCAGGGAAGCTGCAGCCGGGCTCGGCATGCCCTGGAAGAAGCGCTTGTCAACGACACCGACGTTGGTGTTGAAGCGGGCCAAGCGCAAGGCGGCACCGGCACAGTAGATGAAGGCCGCAATCCAGCCGAGCTTGCCCATGCCGCGCAACGCCCACTCGTAGACCACCAGCGCGGGCGCGGCGCCGAATGACAGCATGTCGCACAGGGAGTCGTATTCGACGCCGAATTCGCTTTGCGTATGCGTCATGCGCGCGACGCGGCCGTCAACGCCGTCAAGCAGCATGGCAATGAAGATCGCGACAGCCGCGTATTCATACTGGCCGTTCATGGCCTGGACGATGGCGTAGAAACCGGCAAACAGATTCGCTGTCGTGAACAGATTGGGCAGAACGTAGATGCCGCGACGACGGCGTTCAGCGGTCAGCAAGGGTTGGCGTTGGGTCGGTTCCGACATGAGCAAGTCCGATCAGAGGATGGCGGATTATACGCAGACTATGTATGCAGAGACTTTGCAGCAGTTACGGAAGTTCCGCCAGCACTGTGGTGGTGGCACTGACCTTGTCGCCGATAGTGACCTTGACGCGGCTGTCGGTCGGCAGATAGACATCGACGCGCGAGCCGAAGCGAATGAAGCCGTAGCGCTGGCCGCGCGCCAGCTTGGCGCCGGCTTCGACGTAGCAGAGGATGCGGCGGGCGATCAGACCGGCCACCTGAACGCAGGTCACGTCATGATCACCGGTGCGGATATGCAGCGCATTGCGCTCGTTCTCGGTCGAGGCCTTGGCCAGGTCGGCGTTCACGAACTTGCCGGGGTGGTACCAGACCTGTTTGACTTCACCATCCACCGGACTGCGGTTGGAATGCACGTTGAAGACGTTCATGAACACGCTGACCTTGAGCGCGTCACGGTCGAGCCAAGGATCGCGCACCGGCTCGATGGCGACGATGCGGCCGTCGGCGGGCGACAGCACCAGCTTCTCGCCCTGCGGAATTGCACGCGGGGGATCGCGGAAGAACTGCACGCAGAAGACGAAGAAAACCCATACCGGCGCCGCCCAACCCCATCCGGCCAATGCCGTGACGACGATGGCAACAATGGCAACGCCGATCATGATGGGCCAGCCTTCGCGAGCCAACAAGGGGTGCGGATATGAATTCATGTGGAATCTTCTCTTGTGCTTGTTATGAAGAAAAAGGGCACAGCGTACTGTGCCCTTCTTCGATTCTACCGCAGCAAGCTTTCTTAGTTCTTGCTCTGATCAACCAGCTTGTTCTTGCTGATCCACGGCATCATCGCGCGCAGCTGCGAACCGACCTTCTCGATCTGGTGATCGGCGGTCAGGCGACGACGTGCGGTCATTTCCGGGTAGTCGGTGCGGCCTTCCAGGATGAACTGCTTGGCATAGTTGCCGTTCTGGATATTGGCCAGGCATTCCTTCATGGCGGCACGGGCTTCGCCGGCGATCACGCGCGGGCCGGTCACGTACTCGCCGTACTCGGCGTTGTTGGAGATCGAGTAGTTCATGGTGGCAATGCCGCCTTCGTACATCAGATCAACGATCAGCTTGAGTTCGTGCAGGCACTCGAAGTAGGCCATTTCCGGCGCGTAGCCGGCATCGACCAGGGTTTCAAAACCGGCCTTGACCAGCTCGACGGCGCCGCCGCACAGCACGGCCTGCTCGCCGAACAGGTCGGTTTCGGTTTCTTCACGGAAGTTGGTTTCGATCACGCCGGCCTTGCCGCCGCCGTTGGCGGAAGCGTAGGACAGGGCGATGTCCTTGGCCTTGCCGGACTTATCCTGGTACACAGCGATCAGGGTCGGCACACCGCCGCCCTTGAGGTACTCGGAACGCACGGTGTGGCCCGGGCCCTTCGGCGCGATCATGATGACGTCGAGGTCCTCACGCGGCACGACCTGGTTGTAATGCACATTGAAGCCGTGGGCAAAAGCCAGGGCTGCGCCCTTCTTCATGTTCGGGGCCACGTCATTCTTGTACACGGCGGGGATGTTTTCGTCCGGCAGCAGCATCATGACGACGTCGGCGTCCTTCACGGCAGCGGCGATTTCCGACACGGTGTGACCGGCGGCTTCGGCCTTGCTCCAGGAAGCGCCGCCCTTGCGCAGGGCGACGGTGACGTTCACGCCGGATTCCTTGAGGTTCAGGGCGTG
>DATMTO010000264.1:0-8266 GCA_035564055.1 Rhodocyclaceae bacterium
ATGGCGCAGCGCAGCGCACGCGTGCGCGCCAGCGCCGAGGGGCGCGAGGGCCTGGCGGCAGTGCTCGAAAACCGCCTGCCCGACTGGGCAAAAAAATAATCCAAGCTTTGCCGCTGTGTCTGTGCGCGGCACATCACCCACCGAATCATGGCCTATCCCTCATCCGTAAACATCGTCGAAGTCGGCCCGCGCGACGGGCTGCAGAACGAAAAGCAGAACATCCCGACCGCCACCAAGCTTGCGCTAATCCATCGCCTCGAAGGCGCCGGCCTGCGCCAGATTGAATCGGCCGCCTTCGTGTCGCCCAAGTGGGTGCCGCAGATGGCCGACCACAGCGAAGTGATGCAGGCACTCCTGCGCACGAAGCAGCCCGGCGTTGGCTATCCGGTACTGGTGCCCAACCTCAAGGGTTTCGAAGCCGCTCTCGCCGTCGGCGTCGAGGAAATCGCCATCTTCGCCGCCGCTTCGGAAGCCTTTTCGCAGAAGAACATCAACTGCTCCATCGCCGAGAGTCTGGAACGCTTCGTGCCGGTGATGGCGGCGGCCAAGGCAGCCAACGTCAAGGTGCGCGGTTACGTATCCTGTGTCGTCGGCTGCCCTTATCAGGGCGACGTAGCGCCGCAGGCAGTGGCCGATGTGGCGCATGCGCTCTATGCCATGGGCTGCTACGAGGTCAGCCTCGGCGACACCATCGGCGTGGGTACGCCGGCCTCGGTCCTCGCGATGCTTGAAGCGGTAGCCAAACGCATCCCGCTCAAGTTCATCGCCGGCCACTATCACGACACCTACGGCATGGCCATCGCCAATATCCATGCCTCGTTGCAGTTCGGCATCAGCACCTTCGACAGCTCGGTCGCCGGCCTCGGCGGCTGCCCCTATGCGGCCGGCGCCAGCGGCAACGTCGCCACCGAAGACGTGGTGTATCTGCTCAACGGCCTCGGCATCGAAAGCGGCGTTTCGCTCGACAGCCTGGTCGAAACCGCAGCCTGGATCAGCCAGGAACTCGGCCGCGCGCCGGCTTCTCGCGTCAGCCGCGCGATACTGGCAAAATGCATGCAATGAAAACCGACATCCCCGCCGTCGAGGCCACCATCGAATCGCCTTGCATCAAGGTCTGCAAGCTGGACCCGGCCACTGACCTGTGTACCGGCTGCCTGCGCAGCCTGGCCGAGATTCGCGCCTGGCGCGACGCCAGCAACGACGAGAAACGGGCCATCGTGGCCGCCGCGCAGCAGCGCCGGCTCGGTGAGCTTGCGGCCTGATCGCATGCAGCTCATCGTCATCAGCGGCGTTTCCGGTTCGGGCAAGTCGATCGCCCTCAACGTGCTCGAGGACGGCGGCTACTACTGCGTGGACAACCTGCCGGCGCCGCTCTTGCCGGAGTTGGTGCGACATTTGCGCCTTGAGGGTCATGAGCGCGTCGCGGTTGCAGTGGACATGCGCGGCGGCAGCAGCATTGCCGCGCTGCCAAGCCAGCTACGTGATCTCGAAAGCGACGACGTGCAGGTGCGCTTCATCTTTCTTGATGCACGCGACGACATTCTGATCCAGCGCTTTTCCGAGACGCGCCGCCGCCACCCGCTTGATGACGAGAACACCACACTGGCCGAAGCCATCGCCAGCGAACGCGAAGTTCTGGCCCTGGTTTCCGAATACGGCCATCGCATTGACACCAGCGAATTACGCCCCAACGGCCTGCGCAGTTTCGTCAAGGAACTGGCCGCCCTGCATGCCGGCCGCCAGCTGATCCTGTTGTTCGAATCCTTCGGCTTCAAGCACGGCATTCCGCTTGACGCCGATCTGGTCTTCGATGTGCGCTGCCTGCCCAACCCCCACTACGACCCGATCCTGCGTCCGCAGACCGGCAAGGATCAGGCCGTCAGCGATTTTCTCGCCAGCCAGCCCGAAGTGCAGCGCATGGAGGCCGATATCGCGCGCTTCGTCGGCGACTGGCTGCCCTGCTATATCGCCGACAATCGCAGCTACCTCACCGTCGCCATCGGCTGCACCGGCGGGCAGCATCGCTCCGTGTATCTGGCCGAACGCCTCAAGCAACGCTTCGAAAAGGAAGCGCGCGTACTGGTGCGTCACCGCAGCCTGGCCGGCTGAAAGGCTGACGTCAGCGACTATCCCGCACCATAGACTTTCCGACTCATTGCTTCCACGGCCTCAAGGAACCCTCCAAGACCATGAAACAAAGAACCATCGCTCTCGGTTTCACCGGCGCATCCGGAATGCCCTATGGCATGCGTCTGCTCGAATGCCTGCTCGGCGTCGAAGACCTGCAGATCCATCTGGTGTACTCGCAAGCCGCGCAGGTCGTGGCGCAGCAGGAAATGGGCATCAAGCTGTCGTCCAGCCCCAGCGAGGTCGACGGCGCCTTGAGCGCCCGCTTCAAGATCCCGCCCAACAAGCTGCATGTATACGGTCGCGAGGAATGGTTCGCACCAATGGCCTCCGGCTCCAACCCGCCCGATGCCTTCGTCGTCTGCCCCTGCACCATGGGCACGCTGGGCAAGATCGCTGCCGGCATCAGTGACGATCTGCTCTGTCGCGCCGCCGACGTGGTGCTCAAGGAAGGCAAGAAGCTGATCCTGGTGCCGCGCGAGACGCCGTTCTCGGTGATTCACCTGGAGAACATGCTCAAACTGGCCAAGGCCGGCGCCGTCATCATGCCGCCCAATCCTGGTTTCTATCATCACCCGCAGAGCATGCAGGACCTCGTCGATTTCGTCGTTGCCCGCATCCTTGACCATCTCGACATCCCGCACAAGCTGATCGCTCCCTGGGGCGAGTAATCCGCATCCCGGCCGCCGCTTGAACTGCGGCGGCCCCTCACCCGCTCATGGAAATTCCGCTGTTCCCTCTCAATGCCGTGCTCTTTCCTGGCGGCTACCTGCCCTTGCGCGTGTTCGAACAGCGCTATATGGACATGGTCAGCCACGCCCTGCGCGACGGCACCCAGTTCGGCATCTGCCTCATTGCCAGCGGCCAGGAAGTCGGCCAGCCGGCGCAGCCGCACGAGATCGGCACGGTCGCACGCATCGGCGACTGGGACATGCAGCAGCTCGGCGTGCTCAACATCAAGGTTCATGGCGAACAGCGCTTCCGCATCCTCGAGCGGCGCGTCGAGGATTCCGGCCTGCAGATGGCGCAGGTCGAGCTGATTCCTGACGAGCCGCCGATGCGCCTGCCTTCAACGCTGGCGCGCCTGGTGCCGCTGATGCGCGTGATCCTGGCCGACGCCGGCGATGCCGTGCCGGCCCCGCACTATCTGGAAGACGCCGTCTGGCTGGGCAACCGCTACGCCGAACTGCTGCCGATCCCGCCGCTCGCCAAACAGAAGCTGATGGAACTCGACGACAGCCTGCTGCGGGTCGAAACCATCTATCAGTATCTGAACCAGAAAGGCTTGTTGAGCCAGGACAACTGAGCGGGCGGCCTTCCGCGTAGAATCGGGGCTGATCTTCCGGACTCCTACAAACCATGGCGCCATGCACCGCATGGCGAAGCCCGTCACCCTCTTTCCCGGAAAGAGGGCCGGGGGGAAAGTTAATCTGATGGCTCGTCCCCGTAACGACAATTTCCTGCGCGCCCTGCTGCGCGAACCCGTCGACCATACGCCCGTGTGGCTGATGCGTCAGGCCGGCCGCTACCTGCCGGAATACAACGAGACGCGTCGCCGCGCCGGCAACTTCCTGAACCTGTGCAAGTCGCCGACGCTGGCCTGCGAGGTGACGCTGCAGCCACTCGCACGCTACAAGCTCGATGCGGCAATCCTCTTCTCCGACATCCTGACGATCCCCGATGCCATGGGCCTGGGCCTGTATTTCGCCGAGGGCGAAGGGCCCAAGTTCGAACGCCCCCTGCGCGAGGAATGGGCGATCCGCGACCTGTCGGTGCCGGACCCCTACGACCATCTGCGCTATGTGATGGATGCCGTCGGCGAGATCCGCCGCGCGCTGGATAACTCGGTACCGCTGATCGGCTTTTCCGGCAGCCCCTTCACGCTGGCCTGCTACATGGTCGAAGGCGGCAGCTCCAGCGACCACCGCACCATCAAGACCATGCTCTACGAGCGGCCGGATCTGCTGCACCGCATCCTCGACATCAACGCCCAGGCAGTGACCGCTTACCTCAATGCCCAGATCGAATCCGGCGCACAAGCCGTACAGATTTTCGACACCTGGGGCGGTTCGCTCTCGCATCGTGCCTTCCGTGAGTTTTCACTGGCCTATATCCACCAGATCGTCGATGGCCTGCACAAGACCTGGGACGGCGAGCGCATTCCGTGCATCGTCTTCACCAAGGGGGGTGGTCAGTGGCTGGAAGCGATGGCCGAGACCGGCTGTGACGCGCTCGGTCTGGACTGGACCACCAGCCTCGGCGAAGCGCGGCGGCGTGTCGGTGACAAGGTGGCGCTGCAGGGCAACCTCGACCCGATGAGCTTGTTTGCCAGCCCCGAAGCCATCGTCGCCGAGACCACGCGCGTGCTCGAAGACTATGCATCAGGCGCTACAGCAGGCAGCCCCATGACGGGGCATGTGTTCAATCTCGGGCACGGAATTTCGCAATTTACGCCGCCCGAGCATGTGCATGCCCTGGTCGAGACCGTGCACGGCTTCCGCGCCTGAGCTCGCCAATTCGGCGATTTAGGCGGTTTCGCCCCTGATCTGAAACGGCTTTTTCCACAGCCGGGAAAAGTGTAAAAAGTGCACCCAGGTAGCAGCCCCAAAATGGGTCCCTGGTCTTGACTTATGCACAGAAACCGGCATGTGTAACGGCTTTGTACAAGAATTCAAGGCAGATCAAGGGTATAAGCTTATGCCTTTGATTAAAAAAGATTTTTTTGTTGCACAATTGTTATTCAACGTAACAAATTCTCAAGCAGGCCGGTCACTTAGCGCGCCGCCGCATAGGTTTCCCACAAAGTTATCCACAGAATCTGTGGGTAGGTCAAAACTCTTTTGCGAACAAGAAACTAGGGCGCGAACGCAAAGCGTAATCTAGATAACGACGCCAAGCCCATGAGTGCCAACTCCAAGCCCTTAATTCTGCGTGTCGCCCTCGACGTCCCGCTGCCGCGCCTGTTCGATTACCTGTGCGACGCAGCAGAGGACGGCGATGTCGGTCGACGCGTGCGCGTGCCGTTCGGGCGCGGCGAAAAAGTCGGCCTGATCGTTGCCGTGCTTGGCGAGAGCGATCAGCCGGCAGACAAGCTCAAGTTCGCCGCCGAAATCCTGCGCGACATGCCGGCGCTGCCTGCCGACTGGATTACCCTGTGCGAATTCTGCGCGCGCTATTACCAACATCCGCTGGGCGAGGTAATGTCACTGGCATTGCCGCCGATGTTGCGCCGCGGCAAGTTACCGCGGCGCCTCAAGGACAAGGCAGACAAGGAAGCCGCAGCCATACAGCGCCCCACCCTGCACGCCGAACAGCAGGCGGCCTACGCCGCCATCGATGCCGCCGCCGGGGCTTTTCAACCCTTCCTGCTGCACGGCATTACCGGCAGCGGCAAGACCGAGGTCTATCTGCATGCGATCGAGTCGGTCTTGGCGCGCGGCCAGCAGGCCTTGATGCTGGTGCCGGAAATCGCCCTCACCCCGCAGCTTGAGGGCCGGGTCGCGGCGCGCTTCCCGCACGCAAGAATTGTTTCCGCACACAGCGGCCTGGCCGATGCGGCGCGCGCGCGCGGCTTCCTCGACGCACTCGAAGCGCGTGCCGACATCGTGCTCGGCACGCGCCTGTCGGTATTCACGCCGCTGCCGCGACTCGGTCTGATCGTCGTTGACGAGGAGCACGACG
The DNA here is from genome assembly GCA_035564055.1 of Rhodocyclaceae bacterium. GTDB lineage: Bacteria > Pseudomonadota > Gammaproteobacteria > Burkholderiales > Rhodocyclaceae. The sequence goes on from DATMTO010000264.1 coordinate 5,809, forward strand.
CCTCCTTCAAGCAACAGGAAGGCTTGCGTTATTCGGCGCGCGACATGGCCGTGCTGCGCGCCAAGCAGCTGAATGTGCCGATCGTGCTCGGCTCGGCCACGCCTTCGCTGGAAACCTGGTACCACGCGCAGAGCGGACGCTACGCCTTGCTCCAGCTCACCAACCGCGCCGTCGCCGAAGCGCCGCCGCGCGTGCGCTGCATCGATACACGCCGCGAGAAGTTACAGGACGGCCTGTCCGCCGCCATGTTCGCCGCCATCGAGCATCGTCTCGGTCGCGGCGAGCAGAGTCTGATTTTCCTCAACCGTCGCGGCTATGCACCGGTGCTGGCCTGCCCCTCCTGCGGCTGGGTCTCGACCTGCAAGCGCTGCGCCGCCAATATGGTGGTGCATCTCGCCGACCGTCGTCTGCGCTGTCACCACTGCGGCTGCGAGAGCCATATCCCGGCCGCCTGCCCCGACTGCGGCAATCAGGACATCCACCCCTTCGGCCGCGGCACACAGCGGTTGGAAGAAACCTTGGCGCAACGCTTTCCGCAGGCGCGCGTACTGCGCGTGGATCGCGACTCGGCCAACTCGCCGACCAAGTGGCGCGCCCTGCTTGATGCGGTGCACGCCAATGAGGTCGACATCCTGATCGGCACCCAGATGCTGGCCAAAGGCCACGACTTTCCGAAGCTCACCCTGGTCGGCGCCATCGGTGCGGATGCCGCCCTGTTTGCTGCCGACTTCCGCGCACCGGAACGCCTGTTTGCGCAACTCATGCAGGTAGGCGGCCGGAGTGGCCGCGCCGAGCTGCCCGGCGAAGTGTTGATCCAGACCGAATATCCCGACCATCCGCTCTATCAGGCGCTGATGGATCACGATTTCGAGCGTTTCGCAGCCACCCAGCTTGAAGAACGCGAACAGGCCGGCTTCCCGCCCTACACCTTTCAGGCACTGCTGCGCGCAGAGGCACCCAGCATTGACCAGTCGCTCGAATTTCTCGCGCGCAGCCGCGCCGCCGCACAAGCCTTGCTCGACGATAACGAGCAATATGCGGAGCACATCAGCCTCTACGATCCGGTGCCGATGCGCATGTTCCGCCTGATGAGCCTGGAACGTGCACAGCTGCTGGTCGAATCGCCCAGCCGCCCGGCCTTGCAGGCTTTCCTGACCGAATGGATGGATGCACTCTACGCACAGAAGGCGAGCCGCGAGCTGCGCTGGCACCTCGACGTCGATCCGCTCGAATTCTGATGTAAGAACGCTGTCAGTTCGGCGCGCGACCATGAGCTTCCCGCAACGGAGGAGGTTCACATGAATAATTCACGTCGCAAGTTTCTCGGTACCAGCGCCGCTCTCGGCACCGGCATGGCAGTGGCCGCCGTCGACGCCAGCGCGGCCAAGGCGCCCAAGGAAAGCCTGATGTTCGAAGTGCCCAAAACCACCATTCCGGTCATCGGCAGCAAGCAGCAATTCCAGGTGCGTCGCATTTACTGCATCGGCCGCAACTACGCCGCGCATGCACGCGAAATGGGCTCCGATCCCGAACGCGAGCCGCCCTTCTTCTTTGAGAAGCCGACCGATGCAATCCAGCGGGTCCCGCCTGGCAAGACCATCGACCATCCCTATCCGACCATGACCAAGAACTACCACTACGAGGTGGAACTGGTCGCCGCCATCGGCAAGCGCGGCCGCGACATCGAGGCCAAGGATGCGCTGAGCTACGTGGTCGCCTATGCGGTGGGTCTCGACATGACGCGCCGCGACCTGCAGAACAATATGAAGGAACAGAAGAAGCCCTGGGAGGTCGGCAAGTCCTTCGACCATTCGGCCGTCGTCGGTCACCTGCAGCCGGTGGCCAGTGTCGGGCATTTCAGCAAGGGCGCCATCACGCTGTCGGTCAATGGCCAGGTCAAGCAGAGCAGCGACCTGTCGCAGATGATCTGGTCGGTGGCAGAGCAGATCGCCAACCTCTCCAAATACTACGAGCTGTTCCCCGGTGATCTGATCTACTCGGGCACGCCGGAGAACGTCGGCCCCGTCGTGCCGGGGGATGTCATGCTCGGCCATATCGACGGACTGAACGACATCAGCGTCAAGGTCGTTTAAGCGTCAAGCCGAGCGCCGGTGCGGAGAAACCCGTACCGGCGCTTCAGTACGGCGTACCGTCCTTGTGGGTGAAACGCCAGGCTCCGTTGTCTAAAGTCGCATGCAGGTCGTCGTCCGGATAGTAGCCCTCGTCGCCCGACGTACGATCGCCGACTTCGAGATAGACAACGTCTTCCTTCGTTTCGTTGACGAGATGATGCCCATCTCCGGTTCCTGCCTTGAAGCCCGCGCACATGCCGGGCTGCAATTGGGTGGCACCACGATCTGTTCGCAGCGTCGGACGGCCTTCCAGGATGTAGACGAATTCATCCTGCTTCGAATGGGCATGGCGCAGTGCCGACATCGCCCCCGGCGCCAGCCGCGTC
>DATMTO010000265.1:0-2589 GCA_035564055.1 Rhodocyclaceae bacterium
CGGGGAAGGGGCTAGGGGATGGGCTGTCTTTTTTAATCAGTTATTTTCCCGAAGCATTCGGGAAAAATAACTGATCGTCGCCAATCTTGTACGCAGCGATGGCGCGCTGGCCAGCCGGCGAGATGACCCAGTCGACGAACTTCTGGCCGGCTTCCTTCTTCACGTGCGGATGCTTGGCCGGATTGACGAGCATGACGCCGTACTGGTTGAACAGACGCTTGTCGCCCTCGACCACGATGGTCAGGTTCTGGCGGTTCTTGAACGACAACCAGGTGCCGCGATCGGAGATGATGTAGGCGTTCATGGCGGCAGCGCTGTTTAGCGCCGGGCCCATGCCCGAGCCGGTGTCCTTGTACCAGGGGCCCTTGACCTTGTCGAGGTCGATGCCAGCCACCTTCCACAGGCGCAGTTCAGCCGCGTGGGTGCCGCTACGGTCGCCGCGCGAGACGAAGGACGACTTGCTTTCCTCGATCCTCTTGAGCGCGACGGTAATGTCCTTGCCGCCGGCAACCTTGGCGGGATCGTCCTTCGGGCCAATCAGAACGAAGTCGTTGTACATGACTTCATAGCGCTTCACGCCGTAGCCTTCGGCAAGGAATTTTTCCTCGGCCGCAGGATCGTGAACGAACACCACATCGGCGTCACCGCGGCGGGCCATATCGAGCGCCTGACCGGTGCCGAGTGCAACGACACGCACTTCGATGCCGGTTTCCTTCTTGAAGATCGGCAGCAGGAAGCCGAACAGGCCGGACTGCTCGGTCGAGGTCGTCGACGCGACGGTGATGAAATTATCAGCTGCCTGGGCGGGCAGAACGCTGGCGAGCAGCGCCACACACAAGAGACGTCGGATCAGGTTCATGGTAGTTCCTCCTTGAGAAAATCAGCCGCCGCCTGGGATTGCGGATGCCGAAAAAAAGCGTCGCCGGGGGTGCATTCCTGAATGCGGCCGGCAGCCAGAAAAACGATGTTCTGGGCGAGGCGGCGCGCCTGCCCCAGATGATGCGTAACCATCACAATGGTCGTGCCGGCGGCATGCAGGGCCTCGATCCCCGCTTCGATCGAGCGCGCCGCGCCGGGATCAAGGCTGGCGGTCGGTTCGTCGAGAAACAGGATGCGGGGTTGCAGGGCGGCGGCACGCGCGAGAGCGACACGCTGCTGCTCGCCGCCGGAGAGCACCCGTGCCGGACGCTCGGCAAGCTGCGCCAGTCCAACCGATTGAAGCGCTTCTTGCGCCCGCGGCTTGGCCTCGTGCGGCGGCACGCCTTGCAGGCGCAGACCATAGGTGATGTTGTCGAGGACGGAGCGGCGCAGCATCACTGGCCGCTGGAACAGCATCGCCTGCGATGGCGGCCGGCTGGTCATCGTGCCCCAGCGCAGGCTGCCGCTGGTCGGTGTTAGCAGGCCGTGCATGATGCGCATCAACACACTTTTACCGGCGCCGTTCGGTCCAAGAATCACGGTGCAACTGCCGGCCTGAATATCGAGATTGATGTCGTCGAGGATGGTGTTGCCGTTCGAGGCGAAGCCGATCTTGCTGAGCTGCAGGGGGAACATGTCGTTCATCGGGCGTACCTTCCTGCCCAGGCGCGGATGCCGTGCGCCATGGCATTCAGCATCAGCACCAGAACCAGCAGCATGAGGCCGAGTCCCATTGCCAACGGCAGATCTCCCTTGCTGGTTTCAAGCGCGATCGACGTGGTCATGACCCGCGTCACGCCCTCGATATTGCCGCCCACGATCATGACTGCGCCGACTTCCGAGATGGCGCGCCCGAAGCCGGCCAGGAGCACGGTGGATAGCGACCAGCGCGTGTCCCAGAGCAGGGTCAGTGCGGCCTGCCAGTGCGAAGCGCCGAGCGAATGCAACTGGTCGGCGTATTCAAGCCATGCATCCTCGACGATCTGCCGGGTCAGTGCGGCCAGCAGTGGCGCGATCAGCACGGCTTGCGCGATGCTCATCGCCGTTGGCGTGAACAACAGGCCGAACTGGCCGAGCGGGCCGGCGCGCGACAGCAGCAGATACACGACCAGACCGACCACCACGGAGGGCAGACCCATGAAGCCGTTGATCAGCACGGTCAGGGTGCGGCGCCCGGGAAAGTCGGCGACCGCGAGCATGGCGCCGCAAGGCAGCGCAAAGAAGATGGCCAGCACCACGGCAACGCAGCTCACCCTGAGGCTGAGGCCGACGATGCCGTACAGGTGGGCATCCCCGTGCAACAGCAGGGCAAGCGCAATCTCGAAACTGGAAGCAAAAGTGTCCAAGCGGCAGGTAACTGCAGGTGGCGTGACCACATATGCAGCGAATTTCCAATGAGGCCCGGACTATAACTGTGCAGCGGTCGCATCGAAATATGAGATTTGGTGCATATCCATCGCAAGAGGCAAGGAGCGACTGCGTTTTCTTGCCGTCCGTCGACATGGCCCACTTTGGATCCGAAGGGGATTCAGTCGGGCAACTTTGATTCTTGTTAGTTATCAAACGATTCAGCTGGCTTACCAAAATTCGGGCTGACGTCGGCCGTCTGTGGATGTTCGAGCGCATTTGAGGTCGATAGAACGACCCTGGGGGTTCGCCCGACAGCGTTGT
>DATMTO010000266.1:0-5566 GCA_035564055.1 Rhodocyclaceae bacterium
GTGAGCAGCCGGCGCCGGAGCGGCCTTCGGTGCGGCAGCCGGAGCGGCCGACAGCTTGGGCGGCGGGGGCGGCCAGGTGACATTGCCTTGATCGATCACGGTGGTGCCGCGCACGATCTCGTCTTCCATGTTCATGTGGATGGCGGCAGCGCCAGTATCGGCAGCCGGCTCCACGCTGTTGGTCTTGATCAGGTCTTCCGACAGGCGGAACAGGTTGGTGGCGTACAGGGTCGAGGCCGTCTTGGCCAGGCGGCACGGCAGATCCTTGTAACCGACGATGGTGACGCCGTGGGTGACGACCACCTCGCCCGGCACGGTCAGCTCGCAGTTGCCGCCTTGTTCGGCGGCCAGGTCGACGATGACGCTACCGGCCTTCATGGACTTGACCATGTCGGCGGTGATCAGCTTCGGCGCGGGCTTGCCCGGGATCAGGGCGGTGGTGATGATGATGTCCACTTCCTTGGCCTGCTGCGCGAAGACTTCGCGCTGGGCCTTCTGGAAGCCTTCCGACATGACCTTGGCGTAACCGCCGGTGCCGGCGCCGTCTTCTTCATAGTCGACAGCGACGAATTCGCCGCCCATCGAGATGATCTGGTCAGCGACTTCCTTGCGGGTGTCGTTGGCACGCACGATGGCGCCCAGATTGGCGGCGGTGCCGATGGCGGCGAGGCCGGCCACGCCGGCGCCGATCACGAAGACCTTGGCAGGCGGAACCTTCCCGGCGGCGGTGATCTGGCCGGTGAAGAAGCGGCCGAAGGCATTGGCGGCTTCAATCACGGCGCGATAGCCGGCGATATTGGCTTGCGAGGAGAGTGCGTCCATCTTCTGGGCGCGCGAGATGCGCGGCACCGAGTCCATGGCCAGCACGGTCGCCTTCTTGGCGGCCAGTTGCTGCATCAGTTCCGGGTTTTGCGCCGGCCAGATGTAGCTGACCAGCGTGCCGCCGGTCTTCAGCAGACCGACTTCTTCGGCGTTGGGGCCGCGCAGCTTGAAGATGATGTCGGCTTTGGACCAGACGTCGGCGGCGGAACCGAGAACCTCGGCGCCAGCGGCGCGATATTCATCGTCACTGATGTTGGAAAGATTGCCGGCGCCGGATTCGACGACGACCTGGTAGCCCTGTTTAATGAGCTTTTGCACAACCTCGGGAACTGTCGCTACGCGGGTTTCGCCGGCGAAAGTCTCCCTTGGCACTCCGATGATCAGAGGCATGTTTCCTCCATGGGATGGTTATTTTGAAAGCGTTGAATTCTGGGGCCGGGGCGCGCCTCTACGGGCGCATGCCATTCAGGCCAAGCGCGCAATTATAACCCAAAGGGGAGGGCTGTTAGTTGCCTGGCAAACGCTTTCAAGTCAATGACTTAATTGAGTATTCCTGACTTGTGCAGGGTTTTCGGCTGATTCCGCGCATAAATCACATAATCCACGCGGCTTATGAACGCTTATCGGCCGGCCTGCCACTGTCCGACGCTGCGCAGTAACGGCTCCCAGACAATCTGCTGCAAACCCTCGCTGCCCAGGCGCTCCTGCAGACGTTGCACATCGACCGATAAGGCGTCCGGATCGAGCTGTTGGCGCAGTCCCGTCAGGCCGCCGCACTGTAGTTTCAGTTCATCGGGACCGCGGGCCGGTCCGTTGAGCGGATCGCCGCGCAAGCCCAGCGCGAATCGCGCCTTGTCGCGCAGCGTACCGTGCAAGCCCGCGCAGACGGCCCGCGCCAGGGGCTGGGTGCACATCAACTGGTCGGTATCGCTGCGGGCCAGCGCGCAGACGGCGCAACGCTGATTGAGGGCGGCCGCGAACACGCAGGGCAGCTGGTTGATCTCGCCGCGGGCACTGCGTGTCAGCACCGAAGACATGCTTCAGAACCAGTGGGCGAGGAGGCCCAGCGTAATTGCCAGCCAGCCGATAACAGCGACCAGCAGATGACGGTCGGTCAGCAGCGCCTCGGCCGCATCGCCGCCGCCGCCGCGCCGGTGCAGCAGATAGAGATAGCGGAACATGCCGTAGAGCACGAAAGGCACGGTCATCCACAAATGGTCGCCATGCAGGACGACGGTGTCCACGCTGACCGTGTACAGGCTGTAGGAAAGTACGGTACAGGCGACCGCGATGGTGATCAGTTGATCAAGCAGGGTCGGCGAGTATTGCTCCAGCACGCGCCGATGTGCCCGGGCGGCGCCCTCGTCGGTGTGCATGGCATTGAGCTCGGCGCGGCGTTTGGCAAAGCCCAGGAACAGTGTCAGCATCAGGCCGCACAGCAGCAGCCATTGCGAGGGCGGAATGCCCAGCGCCAGTGTGCCGGCCAGCAGGCGCAGCATGAAGCCGGCCGAAATCAGGAACACATCAAGAATGACGACATGCTTCAAGCGCAGCGTGTAGGCGATGTTGACGCAGAGATAGGCGAGAAAGACCCATTGCGCTTGTCCGATCACGCCAAACACGATGTAGAGCGAAATGGCGAGACAGCCGAGCAGCAGGGCGATGGCGAAGGGCACGCCGATCACGCCGCTGGCCAGCGGCCGGTGACGTTTCTGCGGATGCAGCCGATCCTGCTCGCGATCAATCAGGTCATTGAAGACATACACCGCCGACGACAGCAGACAAAAAGCCGCGGTGGCCGCCAGCGCCTTGGCGAGCAGCAGCGGATCGTTCCAGGCGTGCGCAAACAGCAGGCCAACCAGCACGAAGCCGTTCTTCAACCATTGGTGCGGCCGCAGCAGGCGCAGCCAGGGTGGGAACTTGTTCTTCAGCGATGACATGGCTGTCCGGGGAAGTAGCGGTCGCAGAAATAGCAGGCCGTCTGTGGCAGGGCCGGCGGTATTGCATAGTACAGCTGCTTGATGTCGGCCAGCACCACGTCGCGATACGGCGCGTACTTGAAGCCCTGGCCCAGGATCAAATAGAAGGTGACACCGCTGATGTCGAAGGTCTTGAGTTCGACCTGCTCAAAGTAGGGACGATACTCAGCGTCGAGATCCGGCGCGGTCTTGCGCAGCACGGCGATCTTGCCGCCGTCGAGCGCGCGCATGTCGGTGAGGATGTCGTCGTGACGGGCGTGGCTCGAGGCGACACCGAACACGCCGATATAGCGCGGCTTACCGTTCGGATCGCGCACATAGGTATTGACGCCCAAGGTCACCGCGTTGGAATAGCCATCCATCATCCAGGTGTAGTCGGCATAGGGCTGGAGCTGATCCAGCACCAGCTGTGGCTTCACCGTCAGCACAATGCCGGGGTAGTAGCTGGAGTTCTTCCAGCGCTCCATCGGCACGTTGGCGATAACGGCAATCAGGACGACATGCACAAGCGCGAAACCGGCGAAGAAACGAAAGACCTTGCGCAGCTCCGTTTCGTTTATACACAGCACCAGCAGGATCAGCACGAAGGGCACGAAGGACAGCACCCAGTGCAGGCCGATGCTGCGGATCAGCGAGAGCGGTGCGAATAGCGCCAGCGGTACGAAGGCGAGCAGGACCAGGGCGCGGCCTTCGGGGGAGTAGAAGCGTTCGCTGATGGCGGCGCGCTTGCGCTGCAGATACCAGAGGCAGGCCGGCGTCAGCAGATACAGCAGAATGGCGGCGTATTCGAGCGGCGTCTTCCACGACAGCCCGGTATTGCCCTTGTGGCTGCGATTGTAGAAGTTGAACATGATGTTCGGCCAGCAGTGGCCGGCATTCCACCAGGCCATCAGGGCGATGCCCGGCAGCGTCATGGCATACACCAGCAGCAGGCCGCCGAACTTGCGCTTGCCCGGCCGCACGATGGTGTCGATCAGATAGGCGAAACCGAGCAGGGCGACAAAGTACTTGCACAGTACGGCGCCCAGCAGCGCGATACCGGAGAGCAGATACCAGCGCCACGGCGACTGCCCCGATGCTTCTGCCCGACGGGCCAGCAGCCAAGCGTAGCCGGACGCCACGCTGAAATAGATCAGCGGCGTGTCGGTGGTGATCAGTACGTTCCAGACATTGCCCGGTGCCAGCAGCACCAGCAGGGCCGCACCCCAGGCGACGGTGGCGCCGCGATGGCGCAGCAATCCGGCCGTCATCCAGGCGAGGATGGCCGGTTGCAGGATCACCGGCAAGCGCAGCCACCATTCGCTGTGGCCGAACTTGAGCAGCAGCGCCAGCCACCAGCCGATCATGGGCGGATGGTCGTAGAAGCCCCAGTCGGGCCACTGGCCCCACCAGATGAAATAGGCTTCGTCGCCGGTAAAGGGCAGGACGGCGGCAAACCAGAAGCGGAAGGCCAGCGTCAGCAGCAGGGCGATCGGGAATATGCGGCGAGGATTCCAGTCGCTGGTGGAGAACGACATGGACGGATCAGCTCTCGGTGGCGAGAACGAGGCGTCGCTTGCGCACGCTTTCGGCCAACACGTCGAGCACGGTCAGGCTGTCTTCCCAGCCGATGCAGGCGTCGGTGATGCTCTGACCGTATTCGAGCGACTGGCCCGGCTTCAGATCCTGACGGCCTTCCTTGAGATGCGATTCGACCATCACGCCCATGATGCGCGCATCGCCGCCGGCAATCTGTGCGCCGACGTCATTGGCGACATCGACCTGACGCTTGAACTGCTTGTTGCTGTTGGCGTGCGAGAAATCCACCATCAGGCGCGCGGCTACGCCGGCCTTGCCGAGCTCGACGCAAGCCGCCTCAATGCTGGCGGCATCGTAGTTGCTGCCGTGATTGCCGCCGCGCAGGATGATGTGGCAGTCCTCGTTGCCGGTGGTGGAGACGATGGCCGAATGGCCGGCCTTGGTCACCGACAGGAAGTGATGCGGGCTGGAGGCGGAACGGATCGCATCGATGGCGATCTTGACGTTGCCGTCGGTGCCGTTCTTGAAACCGATCGGGCAGGACAGGCCGGAGGCGAGCTCGCGGTGCACCTGCGATTCGGTGGTGCGCGCACCGATCGCGCCCCAGCTGACGAGGTCGGCGGTGTACTGCGGGGTAATTACGTCGAGGAATTCGGTGGCGCAGGGAATCTCCATCTCGTTGAGATCCCACAGCAGCTTGCGGGCAATCTTCAAGCCGGTATTGATGTCGTAGCTGTCATCGAGGTGCGGATCGTTGATCAGGCCCTTCCAGCCGACGGTAGTGCGCGGCTTTTCGAAGTAGACGCGCATCACGACGATGAGGTCGTGCTTGAACTTTTTGCGCTGTTCCTTGAGGCGCTGAGCGTATTCCAGCGCGGCCTTCGGGTCGTGAATCGAGCAGGGGCCGATGACGACCACCAGGCGATCGTCCGCGCCGTGCAGCACGTGGTGGATATCCTGGCGCACGGCATAGGTTGTCTGGGCCGCCTTTTCGGTGGTCGGGTAATCCTTGAGGATCACGTCCGGGGTCAGCAGTTCCTTGATTTCCTTGACGCGCACGTCGTCGACGATGGGTTTCATGTCCGGGTCCGGCAAATAGGCAAATGAGCCGTACATTCTACAACGCCCCCCTTCGTATCCGTGTGCGTCCGTGGCCCCGCTTGCCCTTATCATGTCCTGCATGACTGACGATCCCGACCTGAGCGACCCCGCCGCCGAATACGGCACCGGCACGCATCGCTTTCGCC
>DATMTO010000267.1:0-20209 GCA_035564055.1 Rhodocyclaceae bacterium
ACAGTACTGCGGCGCATCCTTATTGGGGAGCGGCCTAGCCGCGAACCTGAGTCACCCTCTCCCTCGGGGAGAGGGCTGGGATACGGGTATTTATTTACCTGAACGGCGTGTGCTCGTTGAGCTCGTCCATGTACTCGGCGATGCCCTGGCTTTCCCGTTGCAGGAAATGGCCGATCGCGGCGCGGAACTCTGGATGCGCTACCCAGTGTGCCGAGTAGGTCGTGGTTGGCAGGAAACCGCGGGCGAGCTTGTGCTCGCCCTGCGCGCCGCCTTCGAAGAGCCGGATGCCACGCTCGATGCAGAAGGCGATGGCCTGGTAGTAGCAGGCGTCGAAATGCAGACAGGACACTTCCTCGAGACAACCCCAGTAGCGCCCCCACAGCGTCGTCTCGTTGTAGATGTTGAGCGCCATGGCGATCGCCTGCTGCTGATGTTGTCCTTCATCACGCACAGCAAGCACCAGCAGCAGATTGTCGGCCATCGTCGCGGCCAGATGGCGGAAGAAGGCCGGCGTCAGATAGGGATGGCGGCCGCGCACGCGATAGGTGTTGGCATAGCAGGCGTAGGCGAACTCGATGTGCTCGGGCCGGATGGCGTTGCCGGTCAGCAGTTCAAAGCGCACGCCGGCCTCGCGCACGCGCCGCTGTTCCTGGCGGATTTTCTTACGCTTCTCGCCGGCCAGTGCCGCGAGGAAGTCCTCGAAATCGGCGTACCCGGGGTTCTGCCAGTGGAATTGCACGCCGCGCCGGATCAGCATGCCGCGCGCCTCGAACAATGGCAGTTCTTCCGCTTCGGGAAAGAGGATGTGCAGCGAGGAAAAGCTGCCAGACTCGGCATGTGACAGCGCCGCGTCGAGCAGGGCGGCGCGATGCTGTGGGGCGTCGGCCAGCAGGCGCGGACCCTGGATCGGCGAGAAGGGCACGGCGGCGACAAGCTTGGGGTAGTAGGCCAGGTCATGGCGCGCATAGGCGTCGGCCCAGGCCCAGTCAAATACGAACTCACCCATGGAGTTGCTCTTGGCGTAGAGCGGCAGTGCCGCCTTGAGCACGCCGTTGTCACGCAGGCCGAGTATCTGCGTCTGCCAGCCGCTGTGCCCGCCGATGCAGTTGCAGCGTTCCAGCCCGGCCAGAAATTCGTGCTGTACAAACGGTTGGGGCGTTTGCCCCCGGCCGGCAAGATGATCCCATTGCGGCGCCGGAATGTCGCCGAAGCTATCGAACAAGACAGTGTCCATATCAGGGGGGAGCATAGCGCGTGCTGTATAGTTTCGCCTATGTCTACCCTGAAAATCGCCGTCGCCCAGATCAATTGCACCGTGGGCGATCTGGCCGGTAACGCAGCGCGCATCGCCGCCGCCGCGCGCGAGGCAAAGTCGCTCGGTGCCGATGTATTGCTGACGCCTGAACTCGCGCTCTGTGGCTACCCGCCTGAGGATTTGCTGCTGCGCGCCGACTTCTATCGTGCTGCGCAGGTGGCGCTGCTTGAACTGGCCGCCGCTGTGCCCGAGTTGCCGATCATCGTCGGCCATCCGGAACAGGCGCCCGGCAACCAGGGCGATTGCTACAACGCCGCCTCGCTGCTGGCGGGCGGCCAGGTAGTGGCGACTTATCGCAAGCATCATCTGCCCAATTACGAGGTCTTCGACGAGGAGCGCTATTTCAGCGCCGGCACCGAAGCGTGCATCGTTGACATCAAGGGCGTGCGCTGCGGCATCAATATCTGTGCCGACGTCTGGGAATCCGGCGCCGCCGAGCAGGCCGCCGCAGCCGGCGCAGAAGTCCTGCTAGTCCTGAATGCATCGCCCTTCCATGTCGGCAAGCAACATCTGCGCTACTCGGTGCTGCGCCAGCGCGTTGCCAATATGCGCATCCCGGTGGTGTACGCCAACATGGTGGGCGGCCAGGACGAGCTGGTCTTCGATGGTGGTTCGTTCGCGCTCGATGCGCAAGGCAAGGTGCTGCACCAACTGCCGTCCTTCGTCGAGCAGGTCTCGCTGGTCGAATACGCCGCCGGCAAACTGTTGCCAGGCGAGATCGCAGCGACGCAGACCGAGGAAGAGGCCGCCTACGCCGCACTCGTGCTGGGTGTGCGCGACTACGTCGGCAAGAACGGTTTTCCTGGCGCCTTGCTCGGGCTTTCCGGCGGCATTGATTCGGCGCTGACACTATGCATCGCGGTCGATGCGCTTGGCGCCGACAAGGTGCGCGCGGTGATGATGCCTTCGCCCTACACCGCGCAGATGAGCCTCGACGATTCGCGCGAGATGATCCGCATCCTCGGCGTGCGCTACGACGAGGTGGCCATCGCTCCGGTGATGCAGACCTATGCGACCACGCTGGATCCGCTGTTTGCCGACCTGCCCAAATCGCAGTGGGACACCACCGAGGAAAATGTCCAGGCGCGCGCCCGCGGCATGATCCTGATGGCGCTGTCGAACCGTACCGGTTCCATCGTGCTGACCACCAGCAACAAGAGTGAGACCGCGGTCGGCTATGCCACGCTCTACGGCGACATGGCCGGCGGTTATGCGGTGATCAAGGACGTGATGAAGACCTTCGTCTATCGCCTGTCGCGCTACCGCAATGCCCTGGCCGTGGCCCAGGGCAAGACGCCGCCGATTCCGGAAAACATCATCGTGCGTCCGCCCTCGGCGGAGCTCAAGCCCGGCCAGACCGATCAGGACAGCCTGCCACCCTACGAAATCCTCGATGCCATCATCGAGGCCTACATGGAAAACAACGAGTCGCCGCGCGAGATCATCGCGCGCGGCTATGCCGAAGCCGACGTGCGCCGCGTGGTTACCCTGCTCAAGCGTAACGAATACAAGCGTCGTCAGGCCGCCATCGGCATCCGCATTTCGCAACGCGGATTTGGCAAGGACTGGCGCTATCCGATAACATCCGGCTATCAAGACGAGTACTGAAACTCACACGGAGACAAATCAATGAAGAAACTCGAAGCCATCATCAAGCCGTTCAAGCTCGACGAAGTTCGCGAGGCCCTGCATGACGTAGGCGTGACCGGCATGACGGTGACCGAGGTCAAGGGCTTCGGCCGCCAGAAGGGCCACACCGAGCTCTATCGCGGTGCCGAATACGTGGTCGACTTCCTGCCCAAGCTGAAGATCGAAATCGTCGTCAGCGATGAAAGCGTCGACGGCGCCATCGAAGCCATCGTCAAGGCCGCCCGCACCGGCAAGATCGGTGACGGCAAGATCTTCGTCTTCCCCGCCGAACAGGTTGTCCGCATCCGTACCGGCGAAACCGGCGACGCTGCGATCTGATCTGGCAATCCCCGGCCGGGGATTGTCAGTCCTCCTCCCACTCCACCTCGTGTAGTTCACGGTAGCGGCTAACGGCCGCGCCGAGGGTGGGGAAAAAACCATCCTTGCCGAAGCGCTCGAAGATCCCGAAGCGCTTGAGCTTGTCCTTGACCGGGTCCTTCATTTCGGCGAAGCACAGCTCGATTCCCCGCGCGGCCAATGCCTCGTCGAGTTCAACCAGCATGTCGGCGGAAGTGACGTCGACACTGGTGACCGGTTCGGCTGCAATTACCAGCCAGCGCGTCGGCGTCGGCGCAGCGGCAATGGCCGAGAGGACGCGCTCGTGAAACCACTCGGCATTCGCAAAGAACAGCGGAGAGTCCCAGCGTAACAAGACCAGCCCGGGGATCTGGCGCGCCTCCGGATAGCGCGTGATGTCGTGGTAACCCTTGAGGTTGCTGACCCGGCCGAGCACCGCCGAGTAGGGGCGCCAGCCATCCCAGAGAAATTCGATCACCGCCAGCACGATGGCGAGGCCGATGCCTTCGACGGCGCCGAAGATCGCGACGCCGAGCGTGCAGGTGACGGACAGCCAGAACTCCCAGGCCTGAATGCGATGGATGCGACGCAGGTCCTTGACCTCGATGAGGCCGATGGCGGCGACGATAACGACCGCCGCCAGGGCGCTGTTGGGCAGATCGTGCAGCAGGTCGGGGCCGAATATCAGCAAGGCGGCGACGCTCAGCGCGCCGACCACCCCCGTCAGCTGGGTACGTGCGCCCGCCGCTTCGGCTACGGGCGTGCGCGAGGAGCTGCTGCAAATCGGGAATCCCTGGAACAGGCCGGCGGCGAGGTTGGCGGCGCCGAGGCCGACCATTTCCTGGTTAGGATCGACCGGGGTGCGCAAGCGCGCCGCATAGACGCGCGATAGCACGCTGGTATCGGCGAAGGAAACCAGCGCAACAGCGCCGCCGCCGAGCAGCACCGGCACGATGTCCTCACTGTGCAGCCAGGGCAGGGCGAACGAGGGAAGGCCTTGCGGCAGGTCGCCGAGCACTCCGATGTGAGCGCTTTCGGCCAGATTCAACCCATTCACGATGCAGGTGGCGGCGACCACGGCAATCAGGATGCCTGGCATGCGCGGGTGGCGTTTGAGGGCATAAATCACAGCCAGTGTTCCCGCGCCGATGAGTGCCGCGGTCGGATTGAACTTGCCGTCGCTGATGCCTTCGAGGATGGCCCAGATATCGTGTAACGGACCGCTGCTTTCAATCCGGAAGCCGAGCAGTCTGGGCACCTGGGCGATGAGCACGGTTAGTGCAATGCCGTTCATGTAGCCGTAGCGGATCGGCTTTGACAGCAGTTCGGTGATGAAGCCCAGCCTGGCAATGCCGGCACCGATGCAGAGCACGCCGGAGACGACGGCCATCGCCGAGGCGATGGCGATGGCGCGCGCCGGATCGCCGCCTGAGAGCGGGAGCACGACGGCGAGAATGACCGCAGCCAGCGACGAGTCGGGTCCGAGCACCAGGATGCGGCTCGGGCCGAACAACGCGTAGGCGAGCAGGCAGACGATGGTGGCGTAGAGTCCGTAGATGCCGGGCAGGCCCGAAGCAGCGGCATAGGCGATACCGATCGGAATCAGCATGGTGGTGAGCACCAGTCCGGCGACAACATCGTGGCGCAGCCACGCCGCATCGTAGTGACGCAGCATCTGCAGGCCGGGCAGCCAGCCCAGGAGATTGCGGCGATGAAGGTCGGTCAGCGGCTTGCGGCTGTTTTCCGCGCTTTCCTCTTGCATGGCTATCCCTGGGGCCGGTGCTTGCGTTTCAGCAATACCGTGACTGCGCCACCGCCGCCCTCGGACGCGCGCGTCTGCGCATAGGCAAGCACTTCCTGGCGATTGGCGAGCCAGTTGCGCACCAGCTCCTTGAGCACCGGTTCGCGCCCCGGCGAACGCAGACCCTTGCCATGGATAATGCGCACGCAGCGCTGCCCCACCGTCAATGCCGTGGCGAGGAATTCGGCCATGGCGACACGCGCCTGTTCCCGGTTCATGCCGTGCAGATCGAGTTGTGCCTGCGACACCCAGCGCCCGGCGCGCAGGTCGCGCAGCACCAGCTTGGGAATGCCGTTGCGGGCAAAGGCGAGCTCGTCGCCGCCCTCAAGCATGATCTCAAAGGGCGCCGCGTTCAGGCTTTCGGCGAGGGTCAGGATTTCGTCCATCTCGCGCTGGCGCGGAATCGCCAGCGGCAATGGCAGGTCGTGTTCGACGCGATCATTGCGGATCGGCACAACGTCGGCGACTTCCTCACGAAACAACGCCCGCTCTTCCGGAGTGGGCTCCGTCGGCGGGCGCTGCTTTTTCATGCTGCGAACGGCTTACTTCAGGTTGTCGAGATAGCGCTCGGCGTCGAGCGCAGCTTGACAGCCGCTACCGGCGCTGGTGATGGCCTGGCGATAGATGTGGTCCTGCACGTCGCCAGCGGCAAACACGCCGGGAATGCTGGTCTGCGTGGCATTGCCGTTGCGACCGCCTTCGGTCACGATGTAGCCGCCTTCCATTGCCAGCTGGCCGGCGAAGATGTCGGTGTTCGGCTTGTGGCCGATGGCGATGAACACGCCCTTGAGTGCAACATCCTCGGTCTTGCCGTCGCTGACGCTTTTGATCCGCATCCCGGTGACGCCGGTCTTGTCGCCCAGCACTTCATCCAGCGTGTGGTTCCACTTGATCGTGACCTTGCCTTCCTTTTCGCGGGCGAACAGCTTGTCGGCAAGGATCTTCTCGGAGCGGAACTTGTCGCGGCGATGCACCACGGTGACGTGGTTGGCGATATTGGCAAGATACAGCGCTTCCTCGACCGCAGTATTGCCGCCACCGATGACGGCCACGTCCTGGCCCTTGTAGAAGAAGCCATCGCAGGTGGCGCAGGCCGACACGCCCTTGCCGGAAAAGGCTTCTTCCGAGGGGATGCCGAGATACTGGGCCGAAGCGCCAGTGGCGATAATGAGCGCGTCGCAGGTGTAGGTACCGGCGTCGCCGATCAGCGTGAAGGGCTTTTCGGTCAGCTTGGCGGTATGGATGTGGTCGAAGATCAGCTCCGTATTGAAGCGGGTGGCATGGGCTTCAAAGCGTGCCATCAGTTCCGGACCCTGTACGCCGTCGGCATCGGCCGGCCAGTTGTCCACCTCGGTGGTGGTCATCAGTTGGCCGCCCTGGGCGATGCCAGTGATGATGACGGGATTGAGGTTGGCGCGGGCGGCGTACACCGCAGCGGTATAGCCGGCGGGGCCGGAGCCGAGGATCAGCAGGGGGATGTGGCGTACGTTCGAGGTGCTCATGATGGATCCATATTGAGTGCAGACAGCGATTATAAGGAAGTCGTTCGGGCATTGCCTGTCTGTCTGACACTATCTGGGGATGGGCTGTCCCGGGTCAAATTGCCTCTGTCTATCGGGTTGATTCGTAAAACCTTTTCTGCAAGGCTGGGACTCGGCCATGAAAACCGTCCTGCTCGGGCTTTTGAGCGGCCCCATGCCCTTTAACATGGGACGCTGCTATTCGTCCGGCTTCGGTCCGGACGATTGAATGTACTGAAGAAACAAGGGGGAAGCCCTTGCTCGCGAAAGAAAGGCCACCAAGAAGGGCGGGCGCGAGGATTGATGGATACAGGATGGGTGCTTCCATAAAAAACATGACTGCAATGGCCGAACGCAACAAAATCTCTCAACCGCTGCCAGAAAAGATCGCCGCGCTGGTGCATGAAGCGCGCTGGCTCTTCGTCGGCGCTGCAGCCGCATTCCTGGCGCTGTCGTTCTGGGGGTACAGCAAGGAAGACCCTTCCTGGTCGAATTCGCTGGTGGTCGATCACATCGCCAACCCCGGCGGCCGTTTCGGCGCCTGGATTGCCGACGTCATGCTCTATGTCTTCGGCCTTTCCGCCTGGTGGTGGGTGGTCTGTCTGCTGCTGTTGCTGGTCTGGGGCTACAGCCGCCTCGGCCTGAGCCAGGAAACCAATCGTCGCCATTTGTCCGTGGTTATGGCCGGCTTCGTGGTGCTGATCGCCGCCAGCAGCGGCCTCGAGGCCCTGCGTTTCTGGAGCATCAAGGCGGCGTTGCCTTTCCGCGCGGGCGGCATGCTCGGCGACGGCATCTCCGGCCTTGCCTTGCAATACCTGGGTTTCACCGGCGGCACGCTGATCCTGCTGACTTTGGTGGCACTGGGCCTGTCCTTGTTCGCCGGCGTTTCGTGGATCGCCTTCGCCGAACGCTTCGGCCTGCTGCTCGAACGACTCTGGTTTGGCACCATCAACGCCATGCAGGTCTGGCAGGACAAGCGCATCGGCCGCGTCGTCGCCGAGAAGCGCGAAGCCATCGTTGAAGTCGAGCTCAAGAAGATGGAGGCGAATCCGCCGCCGCCTGTCCGTATTGAACCGGTGGTGCAGGAAATCCCGCTGGCCAAGAAGGCTGAGGTGCGCATCGATAAGGAACGCCAGCAGCAGATGTTCTTCGATGCACCGGGCGGCGCGCTGCCGCCGCTGCATCTGCTGGCCGATCCGGTACATAACCCGGACGATCTGCCCAGCGCCGATACGCTTGAATTCACCTCGCGCCTGATCGAGCGCAAACTGGCCGACTTCGGCGTGACGGTGCAGGTCCTGGCCGCTTATCCCGGCCCGGTGGTGACGCGCTACGAGATCGAGCCGGCAACCGGGATCAAGGGCAGCCAGATCGTGAACCTCGCCAAGGACTTGGCGCGCGCCCTGTCCCTGGTCAGCATTCGTGTGGTCGAAACCGTGCCCGGTAAGTCCTGCATGGCGCTGGAGCTGCCCAACACCAAGCGCCAGACCGTGCGCCTGACCGAGATCATCGGCTCCGCCGCTTATCACGCCATGAGTTCGCCGCTGGCTGTCGCGCTCGGCAAGGACATTTCCGGCCAGCCCATGGTCACCGATCTGGCCAAGGCGCCGCACCTGCTGGTCGCTGGCACCACCGGTTCCGGTAAGTCGGTCGGCATCAACGCCATGATTTTGTCGCTGGTGTACAAGTCCGAGCCCAAGGATGTGCGCATGATCCTGATCGACCCCAAGATGCTGGAGCTGTCGATCTACGAAGGCATCCCGCATCTGCTGGCGCCGGTCGTCACCGACATGAGCAAGGCCGGCAACGCGCTGCACTGGTGCGTGGGCGAAATGGAGAAGCGCTACAAGCTCATGTCGGCGCTGGGCGTACGCAATCTGGCTGGCTACAACACCAAAATCGCCGATGCCAAGAAGGCCGGCGAAAACATCGGCAACCCGTTTTCGCTGACGCCGGAGAGTCCCGAGCCGCTCGAACACATGCCTTACATCGTGGTGGTCATCGACGAACTGGCCGACCTGATGATGGTGGTGGGCAAGAAGGTCGAGGAACTGATTGCGCGTCTGGCGCAGAAGGCGCGCGCCGCCGGTATCCATCTGGTGCTCGCCACCCAGCGTCCTAGCGTGGATGTGATCACCGGCCTGATCAAGGCCAATATCCCGACCCGCATCGCCTTCCAGGTTTCCAGCAAGATCGACTCGCGCACGATTCTCGACCAGATGGGCGCCGAAGCGCTGCTCGGTCAAGGCGACATGCTCTTCCTGGCGCCAGGCACCGGCTTGCCAATCCGCTGTCACGGCGCCTATGTTGCCGACGATGAAGTGCACCGTGTCGTTGATCACCTCAAGAAGGTCGGCCCGCCCGAGTATGTCGAGAGCGTGCTGGCTGCGCCGGTCGCCGAAGATGGCGGCGGAACTCTGGGTGGCGAGGGCGGCGACGGCGATGGGGAGACCGATCCGATGTATGACCAGGCCGTCGAGGTCGTCTTGAAGACCCGCCGTCCGTCGATCTCGCTGGTGCAGCGCCATCTGCGCATCGGCTACAACCGGGCCGCGCGCATGATCGAGCAGATGGAGCGCGCCGGGCTGGTTTCGGCCATGAATGGCGCCGGCAACCGCGAAGTGCTGGTCCCCGAGTCTGCGGAATAGGCGGCGGCGTCCGGCTTGGGATTTGTCCGACTGCTGTTTCAGACATTCTGAAACAGCAGTCATGAGCAACCCTAGGCCGCCTCTGGCAAAATGTGACGATGAAATCGCTATTTATCTCCATTCTTGCCCTCACGCTCGGCTGCGATGCGGCCATGGCCGGCGGCATCGACCAGCTCAAGGCTTTCGTTGCTGAAACCCGCAGCGCCAAGGCTTCCTTCAATCAGGTCGTGGCCAGCAAGTCCGGCCGCAAGCAGGAGTCGTCTGGCACCATGGCGTTTGCCCGGCCGGGCAAGTTCCGCTGGAGCTACGACAAGCCCTATCAGCAACTGCTGGTCAGCGACGGCGTCAAGCTGTGGAGCTACGACAAGGATCTGGAGCAGGTGACGATCAAGAAGCTCGGCGATGCGCTGGGTAATACCCCGGCGGCTTTCCTGGCCGGCAATGGCGATCTGGAAAAGAACTTCACGCTCAGCGAGCCGGGCAAGGTCGATGGTGTCGAGATCGTCGATGCCGTGCCCAAGGACAAGGACAGCACCTTCCAGCGCGTGCGCATCGGCTTCGTCGACAAACTGCCGAAGATGATGGAGGTGCGGGATAACTTCGGTCAGGTCACGACGCTACTGTTCACCGGCTTCGAACGTAACCCGGCTCTTGCGGCCGGCACCTTTGCCTTCACCCCGCCCAAGGGCGTAGACGTTGTCGGCGATTAAGCCGTGAGCGACATGTTTGACACCGGCATGGCGCCTCATGCGCCGCTGGCGGAGTTGCTGCGTCCCAAGACCCTGGAGCAGGTGATCGGCCAGCAGCATCTGCTCGGCCCGGGCAAGCCGCTGCGCCTGGCGTTCGAGTCGGGCACGCCGCATTCGATGATCCTGTGGGGTCCGCCGGGGGTCGGCAAGACCACGTTGGCGCGCCTGATGGCATCGAGCTTCGAGGCTGAATTCATTGCCTTGTCGGCAGTATTTTCCGGCGTCAAGGACATCCGCGAGGCGATGCAGCAGGCCGAGCTGACCGCCGCGCAATCGGGGCGCCGCACCATCCTGTTCGTGGATGAGGTGCATCGCTTCAACAAGGCGCAGCAGGATGCCTTCCTGCCCTATGTCGAAAGCGGCCTCGTCACCTTTATCGGCGCGACCACCGAGAATCCGTCCTTCGAAGTGAATTCGGCGCTGCTTTCGCGTGCCGCTGTCTATGTATTGAAGAGCCTCTCCGAGGATGACCTGCGTCAGCTGTTCGAGCGCGCGCGCGACGAGGCCTTTGCCGAGGTCGAGTTCGACGACGACGCGCGCGACCGCCTGGTCGGCTATGCCGACGGCGACGCCCGCCGCTTCCTCAATGTGCTGGAGCAGATCCGCACCGCTGCCGAAACCGCCGGCGCCGAGCGCATCGACACGCCCTTCCTCGAAAACGCGCTGGCCAGCGATCTGCGCCGCTTTGACAAGGGCGGCGACGCTTTCTACGATCAGATCTCGGCGCTGCACAAGTCGGTGCGCGGTTCCGATCCGGACGCAGCGTTGTACTGGCTGGTGCGCATGCTTGATGGCGGCGCCGATCCGCTCTACATGGGCCGTCGCCTGGTGCGTATGGCGATCGAGGACATCGGTCTGGCCGATCCGCGTGCCTGGGAGGTCGCCCTCAACGCCTGCGCCATCTACGAGCGCCTGGGCAGCCCCGAAGGCGAGCTGGCCCTGGCCGAGGCGGCGCAGTATCTGGCGATCGCCGCTAAATCGAACGCCGCCTACGGCGCGTATAATGCGGCTCGCGCCTTCGTGGCCAAGGACAAGTCGCGGCCCGTGCCCGACCACCTGCGCAATGCGCCGACCAGGCTGATGAAGGAAATGGGGCTGGGCCGGGAGTATCGCTACGCCCACGATGAGCCCGAAGCCTACGCCGCCGGAGAGAACTACTTCCCCGAAGGTATGGCCAAGCCGCATTGGTATCAGCCCGTGCCGCGCGGCCTGGAAATCAAGATTGCCGAGAAGATGGCGCATCTGCGCGAGCTGGACCGGCAGGCACTGAAAAAGAAAACCTGAACATACACCGTATATCATGCTCGACATTCAACTGCTCCGTACCCAGCTCGATCACGTCACTGCCCGCCTCGCCACGCGCGGCGTAAGTTTCGACGCCGCCGCGTTCCAGGCCATGGAGGACGAGCGCAAGGGCCTGCAGACGCGCACCCAGGAGTTGCAGGCCAAGCGCAATGCATTATCCAAGCAGGTGGGCATGTTGAAGGGCAAGGGCGAAGACGCGTCTGCCGTGCTGGCCGAAGTGGCCGGTATCGGCGACGAGCTGAAAGCCAACGAGGACAAGCTCGCAGCGCTGCTCGGCAAGATCAACGACTTCGTTGCCGTCATCCCCAACCTGCCGCACGAGAGCGTACCGCTTGGCGCGGACGAACACGGCAACGTGGAAGTGCTGCGCTGGGGCACGCCCAAGACTTACGACTTTGAAGTCAAGGACCACGTCGAGATCGGCGAAAAACTCGGTGGCCTCGATTTCGAAACCGCCGCCAAGATCACCGGCAGCCGTTTCTCGGTGATGAAGGGTGGCATTGCCCGCCTGCATCGTGCGCTCGCCCAGTTCATGCTCAATACGCACAGCGGCGAACATGGCTACACCGAAGTGTATGTGCCGTACCTGGTCAACCCGGCCAGCATGTTCGGTACGGGCCAGTTGCCCAAGTTCGAAGAGGACCTGTTCCGCGTGCCGCACGGTGACGGCCACCTCTACCTGATCCCCACCGCCGAAGTGCCGGTCACCAACATCGTGCGCGATGAGATCATTCCCGCCGATGCGCTGCCGCTCAAGTTCGTCTGCCATACCCCGTGCTTCCGTTCCGAGGCAGGTTCGGCCGGCCGCGATACGCGCGGCATGATCCGTCAGCACCAGTTCGACAAGGTCGAGATCGTGCAGATCGTGCATCCGGAAAAATCCTGGGAGGCGCTGGAAGAACTCACCGGTCACGCCGAAACCATCCTGCAAAAGCTGGGCCTTCCTTATCGCAAGATGGCCCTGTGCAGCGGCGACATGGGCTTCTCTTCGGCCAAGACCTACGACCTGGAAGTGTGGCTGCCGGCGCAGAACACCTATCGCGAAATCTCGTCCTGCTCCAACTTCGAGTCCTTTCAGGCGCGTCGCATGCAGGCGCGCTTCAAGAACGCCCAAGGCAAGAACGAACTGGCGCATACGCTCAACGGCTCCGGCCTGGCGGTCGGCCGCACCCTGGTCGCGATCCTGGAAAACTACCAACGCGCCGACGGTACCGTCGAGGTGCCGGAGGTACTCCGCCCCTACATGGGCGGTGTTGATGTCATCGAGGCGGCCTAAGTCAGGGCGCTGGATCAAACAGCCAATAAAAAAGCAGCCCGAGGGCTGCTTTTTTATTGGCAGGAATAATTTTGCCCGGCTTGAATGAAACGGCATGCCGGCACCGTATATCCCTATGAGCGCGGCGTGCGCTTTCCATTCGGGAGATAGAGATGAAATCATTTGCAGCAGGTATGGGCCTGATCCTGGCCCTCGTGGGGGCGGCCGCCGCTCAGTCCGTGACCGGCCACAACGGCATGCTGACCGATGCCGGTGGGCGTGTTCTGTACACTTTCGACAAGGACGAAGCCGGCAAGAGCAACTGCAACGGTCAGTGTGCGGTCAATTGGCCGCCCTTCGCGGCGGCGGCAGACAGCAAGGCTGCCGGCGACTACAGCGTGGTGATGCGCGACGATGGTGCGAAGCAGTGGGCGCTCAAGGGCAAGCCACTCTATTACTTTGTCGGCGATGCCAAGCCGGGCGATGCCAACGGCGAAGGCAAGCTCGGGGTGTGGCACACCGTTAAGGCGGCGCAGTAAGACAATCAGGCTGACGGGGCTTGGTGTTCCAGTGCCCCGTCAGTTCATCAGTGGTTTGTAGGCCGGCGCAAAACGCGACAGGGTGTCGTAGTAGGTGCGGATGTTCTCGACCATGATCACCGCTTCGCCGCCGCGGGCCTTGCCGCTCTTGAGGCGGGCGTAGTACTGGGGCTGGGCCAGCAGGGGCAGCACCTTCTTCATTTCGTACCAGGAGTTGGGGTCGCGGTTCAGGCTTTCGGCGATGGCGCGGCCGCCGTTCATGTGGCCCATGCCGAGATTGTAGGCAGCCAGCGCCAGCCAGGTGCGGTCCGGCTCCTTCACTTCCTCGGGCAGGTCGTCGGCGAGGTCGGCCAGATAGCGGGCGCCGGCACGGATGCTTTCCTTCGGATCGAGCCGATTCTTGACGCCGAGCCGGTCGGCGGTATCACCGGTCAGCATCATCATGCCGCGCACGCCGGTGAAGGAGGTGGCCAGCGGATCCCACTTCGACTCCTGATAGGACAGGGCGGCGATCAGGCGCCAGTCGATGCCGGTGATTTCCTGGGCCACCTGGAAGTCGCGCCGATAGTCAGGCAGCTTGGTGCGCACATCGTCCAGGAAACGCGCAATTCCGATTTCGTTGATGCGGCGGATGTGACCGAAGTAGCGGTCCTCAATCCGCGCCAGCGTGCCGTCGCTGCGCGCGTTCTCGAGAAAGGTGAGCGCCTTGGTGTATAGCGCGCTTTCGCCGTCGAAGAAGGCCCAGCCCAGCTGCACGCGACCGGGCAGGGTAAAGCCGATGCGCAGGTCGGGAAAGAAGTTCGAGGCAATATCGAAATGCAGGCTGTCAGTTACGACCAGGTCGGCCTTGTGCTCGGCGAGACGTTCCAGTAGCCCGACCTCATCGCCCTTGTCCCAGGTGTAGAGCTGGGTTTTGACGAGTAGTTGCTTGAGCAGGCCATTCACCGGCGAGTGTTTGCTCACGGTAATGGCGCGGCCGTTCAGCTCGGCGATATTGTCCGGCCCCATGCTGTCGGCGTTGTAGGCCACGACGTAGCGGGATTCGCGCAAGGGCGGGCTGAAGAACAGGTCGCTGTTGCCGTCGACGATGGGCATCGACATGGCGATATGAATGCTGCCATTACGCAGCATACGGGCCAACTGCTCCGGATCGCGCGCCGGGACTACGCGCAGCTTGACGCCCAGTTCCTGTGCAAAGGCCGCAGCCACATCGTAGTCATAGCCGCTGGGGACCCCGTCTTCCTCCTGGTAGAAGGCCGGCGTATTGCGCACGCCCACGACCAGCTCTCCAGACTCGGCCGGAGGAGCAACGCGGGAACAGGCAGCCAGATACAGCGACGACAGAAACAGCAGGAACAACCGGGCAAACGCGAGTCGCCAATAGCTGCCGGCGGCCCGCATTCCGTGGGTGGGGAACATGCACGCTCCTCCCAATGGCGGGACGCGCATTCTGCCATATCCGGCCGGCATGAAACGGGTGGTAGGAACGCGCGGATCGGTGGTACAATTGCGGCCCTGCGCGGAGAGGTGGCAGAGTGGTCGAATGTACCTGACTCGAAATCAGGCGTAGGTGCAAGCCTACCGTGGGTTCGAATCCCACCCTCTCCGCCAATTAAACAGCCACCCTTGCGGTGGCTTTTTAATTGCTACCGCGCGTGGCAAGCCCCGTTCCGAGCGCTGGTTCAGTGCGTTTTGAAACAAGTGGACCGTCGCCCCGGTTTGCATCAAAGTTTCATATTGATCAATGTTTTAAATTAACCAATTGATTGTTATTGGTTAATTTTTCTGGCACGCCCTGTGCTATCTGAATGCCAACCTTATTGGAGGCATTCCATGCAGTCCTACCCCAAGTTTCTGAGTACGCTCCTGTCGGCATTCTTCCTGTTGGCCGCCCTGGTCGGCAAGGCCGAGGCAACGCCGGTACTGATCAAGGAAGTCGGCCTGTCCAGCGGGCTCTATACCGGCAGCTTGACCCTGCCGGTCTCGTCCTCGCCGCAGAATTACTTTGCTGGCCTACAGCAATTGCAGATCGACAACAGCACCACGGTGCTGGCGTTCTGTATTGATCCTTTCCAGTGGTCGCCGACCTCCAACGTCAGCTACAACGTTTCTAGCAATATCGGCGCCTATTTCGGCGCTGATACGGGCGATGTCGCCAAGCTGTACTCTTTGTTTTACATGAGCACGCTGGGCAACAACCTCAATGCAGCGGGCTTCCAGTTGGCCCTGTGGGAGCTGATTGCCGACAGCAGCAAGAATCTTTCGGCCGATCTGGTCAAAACGTCTTCTGCTACCGACGCCAGTATCAAAGCCAAGGCGCAGTCCATGCTGAATGCACTGAGCGGCGCTGGCGGCACCGATCAGTTTGTCTATACGATCTACAGCAGCACGACCAATCAGGATTATCTGGTCGTGCAGCGCGTGCCCGAACCGGCTGCATTGGCGTTGTTTGCGATTGCACTGATCGGGCTTATGGCGGTCTCACGCCGTCGCGGCTGAACCGCACTCAAGACAAGCCCCGCAGTACGCGGGGCTTTTTTTGTTTGAATTGATCAAAGTGGTTTATGTCTGTATAAACGCAAATGTGCTGGATCGCCGTCGTGCGTTCTATCCTGAAAACGGTGGCGGTGCTTTTCACAGGGGCAGGCATGAACCAGATTTCCTCACCGCAAGGACGAATTTTTCCTACAAGCTTTGAAGAGCGCCTGGCGTCGATGCAGTTGCGGCAGATATTCGAGCACGCACCTATCGGCATGGCGCTGCTCGATCTGAACGGGCGCTGGCTGGACGTCAATGCGCAGTTCTGCCGCATCGTCGGCTACAGTCGTGACGAGCTGCTGCACCTGGCGTTTCGCGACATTACGCTGGAGGCCGATCGGCACGGCGACGCCTTGCTGCTCGAACAACTCCTCGATGGACAGATACCCTCGTATCAGCGCGAAAAGCGCTATGTGCGCAAGGACGGCCGCACCGTCTGGGTCGAGCTGGCCGTCTCGCTTGCGCGCGACGATCACGACGAGCCGGAATACCTGATCACGCAGATCGTCGACATCAATGAACTCAAGCTGGCCTATGAAACGCTGCGCGAACGCGAGCTGACGCTGGAGGCGGTACTGGGTGCTTTGCCGGTCGGTGTGCGTCTCGCCGACGCGGACGGCAACATCGTCTCGGCCAATCTGGCCAGCCTCGATATCTGGTACGGCGCCGGCGGCGAGATGGTGCATGAAGGTGCCCACCGGGCCTGGGACTCAGCCACCGGTGCCGAGCTTGGCGAGGCCGATTGGCCCTTGCGCCGCGCCTGCGCCACCGGCAAGGGCGTGGAGGCGCAGTTGCTCGACATCCTCTGCTTCGACGATACGCCCAAGACACTCCTGTGTTCGGTGCTGCCCATCGTCGACGACGACGGCCGCCGATTCGGCGCCATCGAGGTCATGCAGGACATGACGCGCTGGTTGAAGCTCGAGCATCAGCTGATGGTGCGCACGCGCGAGCTGGAAGGGCGCAACAAGGAGCTGGAGCAGTTTGCCTATGTGGCGTCGCACGATCTGCAGGAGCCGTTGCGCAAGGTCAGCAGTTTCGTGCAGCTGTTCGCCAAGCGCTACGCCGGCCAGGTGGATGAGACTGGTCAGTCTTATCTGAATTTCGCGGTCGACGGCGCGCACCGCATGCAGCTGCTGATCGACGACCTTCTCCACTATTCGCGCGTCAGTCGCGGCCAGGGCGAGCAGACGCCGGTCGATCTGGAGCGCGTCTACAAGGCCTTGCTGCAGGACCTCAGCCAGGTGATCGAGGAGACCGGCGCGACGCTCGAATGCGGGCCGCTACCGGTAGTGAAAGGCGAGCCCGGTCAGATGCGCGCGCTGCTGCAGAATCTGATCGGCAATGCCCTCAAGTACCACAAGCCGGGACGTCCGCCGCATATCCGCGTCAGCGCCGAGACCGATGCCAACGGGATTGCCACGGTGCATGTCCAAGACAAC
The DNA here is from genome assembly GCA_035564055.1 of Rhodocyclaceae bacterium. Lineage (GTDB taxonomy): Bacteria > Pseudomonadota > Gammaproteobacteria > Burkholderiales > Rhodocyclaceae. The sequence continues at coordinate 17,099 of DATMTO010000267.1, forward strand.
GGCATCGGCATCGAGCAGCGCTTCTTCGAGCGCATCTTCGTGATCTTCCAGCGCCTGCACAATCGCAGCGAATATCCGGGCAGCGGCATCGGTCTCGCCATCTGCAAACGGATTGTCGAAAATCACGGCGGCCGCCTGTGGCTGGAGTCGACGCCGGGCGAAGGTAGCACCTTTCATTTCACCATCAACACCGCGGGGGTAGAGAATGAAGCCGGTTGAGGTACTGCTGGTCGAGGATGATCCGGGCGACGTGATCCTGACCCAGGAGGGCTTGCGTGCCTCCAAGCTGCATATCAATCTGCATGTGGTGGACAATGGCGAAAAGGCACTTGCCTTTCTGCACCGAACCCCGCCCTACGAAGACGCGCCGCGTCCCGGGCTGATCATCCTCGATCTCAATCTGCCGCGCGTCAACGGCATGGAGGTCTTGAAGGAGATCAAGACCAACGAAGACCTGCAAACCATCCCGACCGTTATCCTGACGACCTCGCGGGCCGAGGAGGATGTGGTCCGCAGCTACAAGCTGGGCGCCAACTGCTATGTCTCCAAGCCGCTCAATCTCGACGAGTTCGTCAAGGTGGTTGGCTCAATCGAGAGCTTCTGGTTCACCGTCGTCGAGATCGCCGGCTGAGGATCCCGAACGGTGCGGCTGCGTGTTCTTCTTGTAGAGGACGATTTCGGCGATGCCACGCTCGTCGAGATCTTCCTGAACGAGGCCTGGGCCGGTAATCCACCGGATATCCGGCACGTCATCTGCGTCGCAGATGCCAAGCAGGAGCTGGCACGCGAGCGCTTTGACATTGTGCTGTGCGACCTGTCCCTGCCCGATGCGGAGGGGCTGGAGAGTGTGATCGAATTGCGCGAGAGCAGCCAGGGATCGCCCATCGTGGTCTTGACCGGGCGTGACGATCCGGAGTTTTCGCTGAGCCTGATCGAGCGCGGCGCGCAGGACTATCTCAACAAGCGCGAGCTGAACGCGGCCAATCTGATGCGCGCGATTCGCTATGCGATTGAACGTGACCGGCAGGCGGCGCAATTGCGCATGGCCATGCGCATCGAGCAACTGCGCCGCGAGATCCTGGTGCGCATTGCCGAAGACACTCCGGTGAACGACACCCTGGGCGCAATCGGCCAGTTCATGTTGCGTGAGGCAGGCTGCAGTGCGTACCTGTTCACCATTGACCGGCAAGATGAGTTCGAGCGTGCCGAGGCCGGCGACCTGCGCTGGAGCGACGGTGCGCTGGCGACGAGCGGCGCGCAGGACTCCGGCGCCCGCCTGTACGCTATCGCCACCAGTAGCGGCCAGGTGTTGGGTAGCCTGGCGGTGCGCATGACGGACCCGGGCGGCAGCGATTCGCTGGCAGTCTGCGTCCAGCATGCAACCGAGCTGGCCGCGCTGGCCATCGAGCGCAATCGCATCCACCGCGAGCAGAAACTGGCGGCGATGATGTTCCGCGCCGCCGGGCAGGCCATCATCATCACCAATGCGGCGCTCGACGTGGTCAGCGTCAACCCCGCCTTCTGTGCCCTGCTCGGCTATTCCGAGGACGAAGTGCTCGGACGCAGACCCTCACTGTTCGTGCCGGGCGTGCACGACGAGAGCTTTCACAGCGAGCTGTGGCGTCGTCTCCAGCATGACGGGCAGTGGTCAGGCGAAATCGTGGATCGACGTGCCAACGGCGAGCTGGTCACTTTCCTTGCCAGCATCAACGCCGTATGCGGCCTCGCGGGACAGGTCGAGCGCTATGTCTGCCTGCTTTCGGACATCAGCGATCGCAAACAGTTCGAGGAGACGATCAGTCGTTACGCGAACTTTGATCCGCTGACCTGCCTGCCCAACCGACGCCTGTTCATGGACCGCATGGCGCAGGAAATCCTGCGTTCGCGCCGCAGCAATGTCGGCTTCGCGCTGCTCTTCATCGATCTCGATCGCTTCAAGGATGTGAACGACACCCTCGGCCACTATATGGGCGACCTGCTGCTGCAGCAGACGGCCGAACGCCTGCTCGAATCGGTGCGGGCGACGGATACCGTGGCGCGCCTCGGTGGCGACGAGTTCACCATTCTGCTGACCGGCATCAATGGTCGGCTCGATGTCGAAAAGCTCGCACCGCAGATACTGGCGGCGCTGAACGAGCCGTTCGATCTGCAGGGCGAGCTTGTGCTCGGCGGCGCCAGCATCGGTATCACGCTGTATCCGCATGATGCGGTCAGCGAAGACGTCCTGTTCAAGCATGCCGATCAGGCCATGTATCGCGCCAAGCAGGAGGGCCGCGGTCGCTACTGCTACTTCACGCATGACATGAAGGAGGCGGCCGAGGGGCGCATGCGCATGCATCAGGATCTGCTGGCGGCGGTGCGTCAGGGGCAGTTCGAACTGCACTACCAGCCTATCGTCGATACGGCTGGAGCGACGACCAAGTTTGAGGCCTTGCTGCGCTGGCGCCATCCCCTGCGCGGTCTGGTGATGCCGGGGCAGTTCATCGGCATGGCTGAGGAGCTGGGCCTGATCAAGAAGCTCGGCGACTGGGTCCTGCACAGCGCGCTGCAGCAGCTCAAGGCCTGGGATGCGAACGGACATGCGGGCATGCAGGTCAGTATCAACAAGTCGCCGCGTCAGTTCGGCCAGCGCGCCAATGAAAGTACCGAATGGCTGGCGATGATCCGCGACCATGGCGTCGATCCGCAGCGTGTCATCATCGAGATCACCGAGGGCGTGCTGCTCGACGAGCGCCCGCATGTGGCCGAACAGCTGCGGCGCTACCGCGATGCCGGCGTCCGCATCGCTGTCGACGATTTCGGCACCGGCTACTCCGCGCTCAGCTATCTCAAGCGCTTGCCCATCGATTTCGTGAAGATCGATCGCTCATTCATCGCCGACCTGATCGAGGACGGCAACGACCGCAATCTGGTCGATGCCATCATTGTCATGTGCCACAAGCTGGGTATGCAGGTGGTAGCCGAAGGCGTCGAAAGCGAGATGCAGCGCAAGCTGCTACGCGAGATGGCCTGCGATTATCAACAGGGCTATCTGTTCGGTCGCCCCGAACCGGCCGCCCAGCTTTTCGGCACCGCCGGACGGAGCCGCCCCGGCGAATCGCTGCGCGGCTA
>DATMTO010000268.1:0-10592 GCA_035564055.1 Rhodocyclaceae bacterium
GGTCGGGGCGCCTTCCGCTTCCTATTCCGCTCCCTTGGCTGCGCTACCGCAGCCCATGCCCTCGGTGCCGCCGAGCGCCTCGCCTATCCCGGCCGCAGCCGCAGCGATCGTCGTACAGGCCGCGACGGCCGAGGAGATGGACTGCCCCAAGTGCGGCGAACGCCAGCCCAGGCGAACCTTGTGCAGGGCATGCTCGACCGACATGAAGCGATTTGCGGAGGCTCAGCAGGAGGCCGAGCTACAGGCGCGCGAAGAGCGCATGCAAACACGCGAGACGGAGCGGGGCGGCAGCGGGCGGCTTGCCAGTACCGCCGCAATCGACGAGGAGCGCGAAAGTTTCTCCATCTTCGGCCTCGACTTTTCGGGACGCATCGGCCGCGTCAATTATCTGGTGGCCGGCTGGTTTGTCTTTGCGATCATGATGCTTGCGCTCTGGCTCGCCGCCAAGACGGCTATCTGGGCGCTGGCCGCGGTCGGCATCATTGTCGCGATCGTGTTTTCCTTCCGCTTTGCCATCCTGCGCTGCCATGACGCCAACTGGAACGGCTGGCTCAGTCTCATCCTGTGCATTCCCTATGTCGGCGGACTGTTCGGTCTGATCCTGCTGATCATGCCCGGCACGCGCGGCGGCAACAATTACGGTGCGGCGACGCATCGGGTCGGCTGGTTGCCCGGCCTCGGCATGTTGGTCGCCTGCGGCGTTTCGGCAGCCCTGTTCGCCGGCGAGGCCATGACGGCATATGGCGCCTATCTAGATAAGACGGGCGGGGCGGCAAGGCAAACCCAGCGGGCACCGGGGGCCGGCGCCGCCGCGAGTGACGGCGTGCTGATTTATACCACCGCCACCGAATGCGACGCCTGCGTGCTGGCCAAGAGCTATCTGCGTGATCACGGCATCCGCTATACGGAAAAGATGGTGGAGCAGGACGAGGATCACTTGCGCGAGCTTTTCGCGCGTGGCGGTCGCGATGTACCCTATATTGTCGTCGGCGATCGCAGCATGACGGGCTACGATCCGGAGCAGCTCAGGCAGCTGCTCGGCGACCGTATCTGAGCGATGTCTAGAGCGGCCACTGCGCCAGACGGTAGGCCGAGTCCCAGAAAATCCATTCGAGCTGCGTCGCCCGGGTAAAGGCCTTGTGCATCTCGGCCAGCACGTTCGGGCTGACGCCGGCCGCCACCTTGTCCACCGTGGCGATCACGCCGCGCACAGCGGCGTGGAAGTCCTCGCCGGCATAGGTGTCTATCCAGGCCTGATAGGGGTTGGGGTTGGCAGCGCGCGCATGAATGTCCTTGCCAATCTCGGCGTAGATCCAGAAGCAGGGCAGCAGGGCGGCCAGCGCAACCGGATACGAGGCACTCCAGGCGGTGGCGATCAGATAGCTGGTGTAGTGATCACAGGCCGGCGATAACGGTGTGGCGGCAAAAGCCTCGGGCGAGACGCCGAACTGTTGCATGAAATCGCTGTGCAGGCTGCGCTCGACGATGACGGCCACTTCGGCCGCGTGCGAGAACTGCACCAGACCGTCGGCATCGTCGGCCTTGGCGGCGGCGACGGCAAGTGCACGCCCGAACGCGATCAGATAGTGCGCATCCTGAATCATGTAGTGCTGGAAGCGTTCGCGACTCAAGGTCCCCGCCGCAAGCTCCGTGTTGAAGGGCATGCTGCGGATGGTTTCGTAGCGGGCGGCGTTCTTCGCCCATGCATCTTTGCTGAACGTCATGTGGACTCCGTGGGTGGAAATGAGGCGACCGGTAGGCGGATCGCGGTTTCTGCTCCTGCCATTATCGTCGCTATTGCTGACTATTGCGGTTGAAGGAATTCGCTGAAATAGGCCGAGCGCTGATGGCACCATTCGGCCGGAAAGTCCGGATACTGCGTCAGCGTGAAACCGTCCTCGACCGCGAGGCCGGTCATGGCGGCGCAGACGTGCTCGAAATGCCTTGATGCCACGGTAGCACGGTCGTGCTCATTGAAATAGGTTTCGACGTAGCGCCTGGCCTTGGGTGAATGGTCGCTGAGGTAGTCGAGATAGCGGCTGTACTCAACCACGATGGGCTGGTTTTCCTGATAACGGAACCAGAACTGGAAGAACACTACCGAGGCGACGAGAAAACTGCCGAGCACGATCAGGTGGTGCCAGTCACGCCAGACGGATTTGAACGATTGCATATGCGTAGTTTGGCACGGATAAGGGGCTCATATTGGCTTTGACCGGAGGCGCTGCTGCCAGTAGGCTAGTGGATGTCTGCCATTGTCCCTGCCTCATGAAAATTCGCCAGCTGTCCGGCCTTCTGTTCGTCGCCTGCCTGCCCGCCGCCTTGGCCGCGCCTTATTCGCCGGTGACCACGGCAGAGGAAGACCGGGCGCGCTACATGGAGTTTCTCGAAGAACACAGTCGGGCTCAGGTCTGTCTGGTCCAGCTGGCCGATTTTCGCGAGAAGTTTCCGTCTCTGCTGCGCAAGTGGAAAGTGCGCAACGAAAGCGTCATGCGCAGCGGCGACGCCTTCGTCCGCACCGAGGCGCGACTCGATCAGATCACGGTCGAGGAAAAGGTCGAGCGCGCCACCCGGACCGCAGTCGACAAGCTCAAGGCAATGTCCGAAGGCGACCTGCAGAAGGCCTGCGACGACATTCTCAAGTGGTTCGGCCCCGATGGCCCTTACTCGGGCAAGTCGCCGGAAACGCCCCGGGCGGCGGCCCCGACACCGGCCGCTACGCCTGCACAGTGATGGGCGACTCCCACGAGCCCCTCTTTTTCCGCTACGGCGCCGTCGGCCGAAGCCTTGATATGTCACAGGTATAATGAAGGCCGCCATCCCCCTGTTTCGGCGTCTCTCTCCGGTACGACGGCCTGGCGCCAGTCGATTCACCTTCTGTTCCTTCGTACCGGTCCATGTTCCTGCTTGACGTCCGTACCCTGATCGTCGTTTTCATCATCGGCAATATCCTTGTCGGTAGCCTGATGCTGACGGCCTTCTACCGGCGTCTCACGCCGGTGCTGCGTGCCTGGATTGCCAGCCTGTTCCTGCAGGCGCTCGGCTGGATGTTGATGTCGAAATGTGGCGGTACTCAGCCAATGGTCGGCTTCACCATCCTCAGCATCAGCTACGGCTGGATGTTGACCGCACTGACCATGCATTTCGGCGTATCGCGGCGCTATTGCTGGCCCTGGTGGCCGGTCGTCCTGACGGTGCTGTTCTGCTTCTGGGTACCGGCGGATTCGATCCTGTATCGCCAGATCGGCGGCAATCTCATCGCCGCCGGCCAGGTGCTGTTGGCCGCCATCGTGGTGCTATGGCAGAAGGGGCAGCGTACGGCCCTGCGCGGGCTGATGGGCTTGAGCGGCGTGTTTGGCTCCGCCATGCTGGTGGCGCGGTCCATCGGACTGTCCATGGATGGCACGGCGCAGTGTCTGCCCGAAGCCAGAACGACGGAGCTGAGCCTCATGTTCCTCAGCTTCTTCGTGTTCCGTTTCACCTTCATGTTCGGCTTCATCCTGCTCATCGAAGGCCGTCAGCGCGAAGCCGTCACCCGTCTGGCGACGCTCGACTCGCTGACTGAAACCTACAATCGCCGCACCTTCATCGAACTCGGCGAGCGCGAGCTCAGGCGCTGCCAACGCAACGGGCGTGGCGTTGCATTGCTGATCTTCGATCTCGACCATTTCAAGAAAATCAACGACACCCACGGGCATCAGGCCGGCGACGAAGTGTTGTGCCACGTCAAGCGCGTGGTGGAAAACTGCCTACGCAGTGGCGATCTGTTCGCGCGCTACGGCGGTGAGGAGTTCGTGGTGCTGATGCCGGAAACCGGCACGGCCGGTGCGCTTAAGCTGGCCGAGCGACTACGCGCGGCAATTGCCGAGAAGCCGGTAAATGGTCTGACGGTGACGGCGAGCATCGGCGTAGCCAGCGCGGCGATTGTGGATGAAGAATGTACGCTCTACCAATTGCTCGCCGACGCCGACAAGGCCATGTATGCCGCTAAGGCAGCGGGCCGCAACCGCGTATTGAGCGCGGATACGGCCGCTGTCGCCGGGATGCTGGCGACAGCGACTTCCTGATGTTCCGTTCTTCCTGACGTTACGTTTCAGACGGCCAGCGAGGATTCGATCTTGATCTCGCCACTGAGGATCTTGTGGATCGGGCAGGCGTTGGCGATCTGCAGCAGGCGTTCCTTCTGCTCGGCATCGAGATTGCCCTTGACCTTGATCTCGCGCGTGATCGTGGTGCTCCCCGGTGCCTCATTGGCGAAACCGAGGACGACTTCGACGCCTTCCAGTGCCCAGGTCTTGCGGCCGGCGTACATCGACAGGGTGATCGCGGTGCAGGAGCCGAGCGCCGCCAGCAGCTGACTGTGCGGCGAGGGGCCGGAATCGGCGCCGCCATGTTCCTTGGATGCGTCGCCAACCCATTGATGGACGCTGTCGGTGAGGGAAACGGTGTAGGGAATGGTGCCGGTGGTAGCGGTGACGATTGGGGAGGCCATGGTTGTTTTTTATGGAGTGGTTGAAGAGACGATGCCGATGCTAGCATCGGTACAACGATTTTCGGAAACCCGCGCGGCCTGAAACACTGGTTCGTCTATTTGCTGTGAAACTCAAAAACGGTTATCTGTCGGCTCTCGTCGTCGTCTGTTGCTGGTCAGGCTTCAATATCGTCTCGCGCCTGGCCGGCAAGAGCGCGCTCACCCCCTTTGACCTGGCGGCATTACGCTTCGGCGTCGCGGCGGTGGTGCTGTCGCCGCTGTTTGTCCGCGTACTGCGCGATGTCGACCGCAGCACGCTGCTGCAATATCTCGCGATCGCCTTCTTCGGCAGTCTGGGATATGCCTTGCCGGTCTACACTGGCTTCTGGTTTGCCCCGGCGGCACATGCCGGCGTGCTTGTGAATGGCGGCATTCCCTTTGCCACGGCCTTGATCGCCTGGCTGGCACTGGGGCAAAAGCCGAATGGTCGTGCTGCCGTGGCGCTGACGATTGCCCTCGCCGGTATTTTCATGATCGGCCTGCAAAGCTTCATGCATCTGGAAGCGGGCAGCCGTCAGTGGGTGGGTGACCTGTGCTTCCTCTATGCAGCGCTGTCCTGGGCGGTGGCCGGGCTGCTGATGCGGCGCTGGCATCTGAAACCAGTGGAAACGACGGCGATGATGGTCGGCCTGTCGGCGCTTATTTACCTGCCGGTCTATGTCTTGGTGATACCGAGCCATCTGCTCGCGGTCACCTTCAACGACGTGCTCTTGCAAGCCGTCTATCAGGGCATCGTTGCTGCCTGTATGGCCGGCATCTTCTACAACCATGCCAATCACACCATCGGCCCGCAGAAGGCCAGCCTGATGCTGGCACTGGTGCCCGGCATCACCGCAGTGGCGGCAGTGCCTATCCTGGGCGAGTCGTTGTCCCTGCTGGCAATCTGCGGCGTGCTGCTGGTGACCGGTGGCGCCATTCTCGGTGCCGTGCAGCGCGGCTGATTATTTTGCTGGATTGATTTCCGCCCGCAGCCAGTCGCGGAAGGCAACAACGCCCGGCAGTGCCAGGCGTTGCGGGGGGCAGACGAAATGATAGGCGTTGGCAAGCGGTTGCTTGCCGTAAAGAGAGACAAGGCGACCGGCTGTCAGATCAGCCTCGACCAGGCTTTGCCAGACCATTGCGACCCCCAGGCCGGACAGGGCAGCTTCGATGACGAGGTTGATATCGCCGAATTCGCGGATGCGGAGTGGGGTATCTGCTGTCACGCCAGCGTTGCGCAGCCAGGTGGGCCAGTCGGGAAAGACCGGGTCATTGGCGGTGGCGTAATGAAGCAGGGTGGCGTGACGCAGATCGGCTGGCGTACGCAAATCGCCGCTCAGGCGGGGATGGGCCACCACCAGCATGGTTTCCTCGCGCAAGCGCTGCACATGCAGGCCCGGATAACGACCGTGACCATAGCGCACCGCCATGTCTACGTCCTCCGTATCGAAATTCACCGCGCGCATCGAGGCGAGCAGGCGCAGTTCGACTTCCGGGTGTGCAGCCTGGAAGCGCTCCAAGTGAGGAATCAGCCAGCGTGCGGCAAAGATCGGCGGTAGCGAAACCACCAGCGGACGATTGGTCTGCGCGCTGCGCAGCTGCACCGAGATACGTTCCAACTGATCGAAGGCGGTACCGAGTGGGTGCAACGCCGTCTGCGCCGCCGGCGTGATCTGCAGGCCGCCACCTTCGCGGATGAAGAGCGGATAGCCGAGCAGGCCTTCGAGCTGCTTGATCTGCTGGCTTACGGCGGCCGGCGTGACATGCAGCTCCTCGGCCGCACGCGCGAACGAGCCGAGGCGGGCGGCGACTTCCAGTGCCTGCAAGGCACGCAAGGGCAGGAGATGTCTGCTCATTAGAAAATCTAACGAATAAGTTCAGAAAGAATCGTTTGATTCTAGTCCGTGTCAGTAAGAATATGGCATCCACATTAGTTTTTCCATGCGTGCTGCGAGATCTTCATGTCCCTGCCTGTCACCTATCTGCTGGTTGCCCTGACCGCCATCATGTGGGGCGCCAACTTCAATCTCGCCAAACCGGTGCTGGCTGAGCTGCATCCGCTGGTGGCCGGTGCCGATCGTTATGTCATCGCCGCGCTGATCATGCTGGCCCTGACCTACGTGCGCGGCGAGCGCGTGCCGTTACGTCACGGCAAGACCTATCTCATCCTCGGGGTCGTCGGCGTGTTCGGCTTCAACCTGTTCTTCTTTCTCGGCATGGCCAGCACCTCGCCGGTGAACGGGGCGCTGATCATGGCGCTGAATCCGCTTACCACCAGCCTGATCGCCTGGGCCGTGCTGGGTGAAAAGCCGACTACCCGCCAGGTGCTGGCTTTCCCGGTCGGTATTCTTGGCGTGGGCATCGTCGTGCTGGGTGCCGGCGCACATGTGCATGTGGCGATCGGCGATCTGTTCCTGATGATCGCCAACATCAACTGGGCCTTTTACAACGTGCTGGTGCGCCAGCGCATGCCCAAGGATGTCAGTGGCGTCGCCAGCACTGCCGGCATCATGGGCGTGGGTGCGCTGGCTTTGACGCTGGCAGCGGTGATTGCGGGTGAAAGGTTCGTCATGCCGGGCCTGCATGCGGGCAGCGCGTTGCTGGCCATGTCGGTCGGCGGCGGCGTGCTGGCCTATCTGTTCTGGAACATCGGCATCAGTGTGCTGGGTGCCGCGCGCGCGGCGATCTTCCTCAACCTGGTGCCGGTGGCCTCGATGGTGATTGCGTCGTTCAGCGGCATGCCGCCGAGCTCGGTGCAACTGCTGGGCGGCGTGCTGGTAATCGGCGCAGTGACTTTCACCGCCTTGCCGGCGCGGCGGCGCGTGTTGACGGCTTGACCGATGGGGTTGCCCGATTCCGCCGAAAATGCGGAATTACGGGATAAGCCCCGCTTGTGTAGCAAACATACAGTTTGTTTTTAGCTTTCTCAGGAACCACACTGAGCTTTCGAGGGCTTGTGGCGTAGGGTTTCGGAGCGAGCATCGTGGAAGAGTTTCTGGAGCATTTTGTTGCCTTCTGCCTGACCGTGCTGTTCTGCCTGGTCATGGCCGGACTTGTGGCCTGAGGCACAGGTTGCGGGGTTCGGCGGGGGCGTGCGGGCCGGTATAATTGCCGGCTTTGCATTTGCCTGCCCTGCGCAGTATTCCCGCCGTGAGCACCCTGACCGACGAAATCAACCGCCGTCGCACCTTTGCGATCATTTCCCACCCCGACGCGGGCAAGACCACGCTGACCGAGAAACTGCTCTGGTTCGGCGGCGCGATTCAGGTGGCCGGCGAGGTGCGCGCACGCAAGGCCTCGCGTCATGCGACTTCCGACTGGATGGAGCTGGAAAAGCAGCGCGGCATCTCGGTAACCTCCTCGGTGATGCAGTTTCCCTACCGCGAATGCATGGTGAACCTGCTCGACACCCCGGGGCACGAGGACTTTTCCGAGGACACCTATCGCACCCTGACGGCCGTGGACTCGGCCGTGATGGTGATCGACTCGGTTAACGGCGTCGAAGCACAGACCATCAAGCTGCTCAATGTCTGCCGCCTGCGCGATACGCCCATCGTCACCTTCATCAACAAGATGGACCGCGACGGTAAGTATCCGGTCGATCTGCTCGATGAAATCGAATCGGTGCTGGACATCCAGTGCGCGCCCATGACCTGGCCGATCGGCATGGGCAAGCTGTTCCGCGGCGTGTACAACCTCTACACCGACCAGATCGCCTTCTTCGATCCGCATGCGGAGAAGGGCACGTCCGAGATCATCGACGGCATCAACAATCCGCGCCTCGACGAACTGATCGGTTCGCAGGCCGAAGAGCTCCGCATGGACATCGAGCTGGTGCGCGGCGCCTCGCACACCTTCGACAAGGAGGCCTATCTGGCCGGCAAGCAGTGCCCGGTGTTCTTCGGTTCGGCCGTGAACAACTTCGGGGTGCAATCCCTGCTCGACGCCATCGTCGATCTTTCGCCGGGCCCGCAGCACCGCTCTACCGAGACGCGCGAGGTGGAGCCGACCGAGCCAAAGTTCTCCGGCTTCATCTTCAAGATCCAGGCCAACATGGATCCCAAGCATCGCGATCGCATCGCCTTCCTGCGTGTGTGCTCGGGCCGTTTCGAGCGCGGCATGAAGATCAAGCAGGTGGCGGGCGGCAAGGTCATGGCCGTGAACAATGCCATCACCTTCATGGCGCGCGACCGCAATACCACCGACGAGGCTTATGCCGGCGACATCATCGGCATTCCCAATCACGGCTCGATCCGCCTAGGCGAAACCTTCACCGAAGGAGAGGATCTGCGCTTCACCGGCATTCCGTCTTTCGCGCCGGAATACTTCCAGCGTGCCATCTTGCGCAATCCGCTCAAGCTGAAGCAGTTACAGAAAGGCCTGCAGCAGCTGGCGGAGGAAGGCGCGACCCAGCTCTTCCGTCCGCTCGGTTCCAATGACCTGGTGCTGGGTGCAGTCGGTACGCTGCAGTTTGATGTGGTCAAGCACCGTCTCGAACACGAATACGGCGTTGACGCGATCTTCGAACCCTATAACGTGGCGACGGCGCGCTGGCTCAAGGGCAGTGAAGACGAGCTACGCAAGCTGGGCGACAAGAATCCGCTCAACGTTGCACTTGATGGGGCGGGAGACTACGTCTACCTCGCGCCGAGCCGCGTGAACCTCAATCTCACGCAGGAACGTTTTCCCGATATTCAGTTTTTTGAAACGCGGGAAGTCCGCTGACGTTGCTGGCAAGCAGGCGGGTTGCCGAGCGGCGCTCAAGCAGTAGCGCAGTTTTGGCGGGTTTGGCATGGCGCGCCAGTCCAAGATAGGCGCGGGCGGTATCCAGAAATTTATGCAGCACCGTCATGCTGAGGCTGTAGTGATCCATCGTGTCCTCCTTCAAGGGGATATGTTGTTTGACGTCATGATGCCCGGCGTTCAATAAACTTTGATTACGCTTTTGCAAAGGCGTATTGCGCCTTGTCTGAACAGGCATCGGGTGGGTTACGCGTTTGCCGGCAAGTGCGCGTCGGCCGGCTCAAGAGACGCGTCGACACGGCGGTGAATACCGCCGGCCGCGACAACAACTGAAGCTGTGGCTAACCGCGCCAGCCGGGCGGCGGGGGAGGTGGGGGCGGAGCTGCGGGTGCAGCGGGTTGTGGCGCCTGCTGCGTGCCGGCCGGAACCGGTATCTTGTGGCCCTTGCCGTACATGCATTGCAGGTAGGCGCGGTCGTATTCCCGCTGCGTGTCGTAACCTGCGTACTGCGACTCGTTCGCGCCGATCATGCTGCCTGCAATCAGACCGGTGCCGGCTCCGACGCCCGCACCTTGATGGCCGCCGATGGCTGCGCCTGCAACCGCGCCAATGGCGGTGCCGATAACAGCATCGCGCACGCCGACGTTGTTGGCGGCGTTCGGGTCGATGCTGCTGCGCGCCATCTGGCGACACTGGCCGTCGTCATAACGGAATTGTTCCGAACTCTTGCCTGTGCCGGGCAGCGCGCCAATGCGCGGCCCCGTAGGAGCGGTTGCACAGCCTGCAAGCACGGTCGCGGCAAGGAGTCCTGCGATGATGTGATTTTGCATAACTCAGGGATTCTGTTGCGGAGTCGGCGAAACTTGCTGCCAGCCCGACGGGCAGCTCTTCACATACGGGTAGTAGGCATTCCGTTCAGCGCAGAAATACCAGTACGGGCTGTTGTCGCGCGGCTGAACGCCCGTCGTCTGCGCTTGCGGCTGCTCGATGTACACCTGCGGCTGAGGCTGCACGACGACCGGTTGCTGCACCACCACCGGTGCCGAATAGACCGGCGCCGGATAGTAAGGGTAGTAAGCCGGACCGTAGTAGCGCGGACCGTAATAGCCACCGTAGTAACCATGCCCGTAGTAGCCCGGGCCATAGTAGCGGGGACCGTAAACCGGCACGCCGACGCCGATGCCCACGCTGATGCTGGAGTGCGCATAGGCCGCGCTGATGCCCGTCAAGGCAAGCAGACTGGCTGCGGCAAGTAATCTGATGTTTTTCATGATGTTCTCCTCCCTGCCCGAATATGGAAGTGGCAGGCACCCGGAAGAAGGCTTCCGGGTGTTTGAAA
>DATMTO010000269.1:0-2325 GCA_035564055.1 Rhodocyclaceae bacterium
GACCGCACGCGGCACCGAGTGGCGCCTGCGACTCGACCGCCGCGGTGCGGACGGCAAGATCGAGCGTCTCTCCCCGGAGCGCGACGAGCCGATCCGTTCCGACGATGTCCTGTATGTGCGCGAAAGCCTGTTCTAGGAGAACGACATGACCATCCAACAGCTTCTCCTGATTCTGTGGGCGCGGCGCAAGATCATCCTCACCGTCTTCGCCGGCACGGTCGGTCTGGCGTTGCTCGTCAGCCTGCTGATGCCGCGGCAATACACCGCCTCGACTTCGGTGGTGCTCGACGTCAAGTCGCCTGATCCGATTGCCGGCATGGTCCTGCCGGGGCTGATGGCGCCCGGCTACATGGCCACCCAGACCGACATCATCCAGAGCGAGCGCGTTGCTCAGCGTGTCGTCAAGCTGCTGAAGCTCGACGAAAGTCCTGAGCTGAAGGCGCAATGGTCCGATGCAACCGATGGTCGCGGCTCGCTGCAGAGCTGGCTGGCCGGGCTGCTGGGACGCAAGCTCGACGTCAAGCCGTCGCGCGAAAGCAATGTCATCGACATCGAATACGCCAGCAGCGATCCGGCCATGGCCGCGGCGATCGCCAATGCCTTCGCCCAGGCCTATATCGATACCACCATTGAGCTTCGCGTCGAACCGGCGCGACAATATGCGCACTGGTTCGATACCCAATTGAAGAGCCAGCGCGAAAGGCTCGAGCAGGCGCAGCGTGCCCTGTCCGATTACCAGCAGAAAAACGGCATCGTGGTCACCGACGAGCGGCTCGACTACGAGTCGCAGCGTCTCAATGACCTGTCGGCCCAGCTGACCCAGGTGCAGGCGCAGACGACTGAATTTAGCAGCAAGCAGAAGCTTGGCGCGGATACCCTGCCCGAGGTGGTGCAGAATCCGCTGATCAATTCGCTCAAGACGGAGATTGCACAGCGCGAATCCAAGCTCAAGGAACTGTCGAGCAATCTCGGCGAGAACCACCCGCAGTATCGCAGCGCGGTGGCCGAGCTGGCCGAACTGAGGTCGCGACTGCGCAAGGAGACCGGCACCATCGCCGCTTCGGTCTCTTCGGCCAGCCGGTCGGGACATCTGCGCGAGGGCGAGATTGCAAAGGCCATGGAGCTGCAGAAGGCGAAGCTGCTCGAATTGCGCAAGCAGCGCGACGACATCAGCGTACTCCGCCGTGATGTCGAGTCGGCGCAGGCTGCCTTCGATGCGGTCAGCCAGCGCATGACGCAGACCCATCTTGAAGCCCAATCGGTGCAGACCAATGTCTCGGTGCTGACGCCGGCGAGCGAGCCGCTGCTGCCGTCGAATCCGCGCATCATGCGCAACCTTGTGATCGCCGCCTTCCTCGGCACCTTGGCTGGCATCGCGGCTGCGCTCATCGCCGAGCTGGGGCAGCGCCGCATCCGTTCGGCCGACTATCTGGCCCATTGCCTGGGCGTGCCCGTGCTGGTTGAGCTCGACCCCGCGCAGCCCCCGATGCGTCGTCTCGGCGGCCGCAATCTGGGCAATTACCTGCTGTCGTTTTCCCGCTAGGGCAAGGAGTTAGCCATGGACATCATTCCGTACGAAATCATCAAGAGCAACGGCTCCATCGGCGCCATCCTGATCGACAGCGGACGCTTGAGTCCGGAGGACGCCGAAGCCGTACTGCGCCTGCAGAAGGAGCGCGGACTGCGCTTCGGCGATGCCGCCATCGCGCTCGGCTTCGTCACCGAGGACGACATCCAGCATGCGCTGTCCTGCCAGTACGACTATCCGTATCTTCTGCCCGGCGACCAACGCATTGATGAATCGGTGATTGCCGCATTCCAGCCTTTCAATCGCATGGTCGAACAGCTGCGCGTGCTGCGCAGCCAGCTGATGTTGCGCTGGTACGATCCGCTCGCCGAGTGCAAGGCGCTGGCCATCGTCAGCCCCGGCAGCCGTGAAGGCCGCAGCTTCATTGCCGCCAATCTGGCCGTGGTCTTTTCCCAGCTCGGCGAGAATACGCTGCTGATCGACGCCGATCTGCGCAACCCCAGCCAGCACGAGCTGTTCCGTCTGCCCGGCCAGCTCGGCCTGTCTTCGCTGCTGTCGGATCGTTGTCGTCCGGAGCAGGCCATCCAGCGCGCTGACGGCCTGCGGGCACTGTCGGTGCTGCCGGCAGGTCCGAAGCCGCCGAATCCGCAGGAACTGTTGGCGCGTCCCGCGTTTGTGTCCCTGCTGGCGCAGGCGCGAACGCAGTTCGACGTCATCGTCATCGATACCCCCGCCGCCGCCGAAAATGCCGATGCCCAGACCATCGCCGCACGCTGCGGCGCGGCGCTGGTCGTGGC
>DATMTO010000270.1:0-6056 GCA_035564055.1 Rhodocyclaceae bacterium
CGGCGCGATCTCGAGCGGGGCGGGCGCGGCCACTGCGGCTGCCTTGGCCGGCAACGCAGAGGAGGTGCCCAACCCCTCGTCCTTGAACATGGCGATAGCGGCCTTCATGATTACTTCTTCCCGGCCACCGCCAGGACATCGGCGTATTCGGCGAGCTGGCCGCCATTGGCGCTGGCATAGGCCTGCGCATCCTTTTTGAGCATGAAGGGCACGATCTGCGCCGGCTTGCCCGGCTTGGCGATCACGGCGTAGTAAGCCTTGTCGGCGAACAGCTTGATCTTCAGGGCGCGATCGAAGACGTAGGTGACGTCTACCTTCTTGCCTTGTGCCTGCGCTTGCTTGACGGCCGCCAACGTGCACTCGGTCGACTTGTACGGCGTGATGTCGCCACCGACCAGCCACACCTCGCCGCCGGCGCGCGGGTCGGTGATCTTGCCGCCGCAGAGCGGATCATTGCCGCCGATCTCGTAATTGTCGTAGTTGTTCTTCTGCTTCTCGTAGTCGAGGCCGAGCTGCTTGTAGGTTTCGCGGATATAACTGTCGTCCACCCAGGCGCCGACGTCGAGCGGCTTGACGCGGCCCATGCGATCAAGCACGCCGTGGTCGTAGCGGATGGTCTCGATCCACTGCGTCTTGATGGTCGGGTCCAGCGTATGCACGCCGCTGGGGCCGAGGAACATATAGGCCACTTCCTTCTCGATCTTGGTCCAGTCCTCGATTTTCTCGGCTGCCAGCTTGGGGTTCTTGTGCACCCAGGCGTTGGCCTCGATCAGCGCCTTCAGGTAGGCGATGACGAACTCCGGATATTTCTTGGCGAAGTCGTCGCGTACCACCACACCGTGGAAGGTCGGCAGCTTGGTCTCCACGCCGTCGTAAATCTTGCGCGCGAAACCGCGGTAAGGCAGTAGCTCGGCGAAAGGTACGAAGTCGGCGTGCGCATCGATACGCTTTTCCTGCAGATTGGTGGTGCCGACCTCGGGGCTCTGGCTGGCCAGTTCCCAGTAGTCCGCCTTCATGCCCTTGTCCTCCATTGCCTTCAGCAGCATGCCGTGAGCGGCCGAGCCGAAGGGCACCGAGACCTTCTTGCCCTTGAGGTCGGCGAGATCGTAGTAGGGCGAGTCCTTGTGTACCACCACGCCGTTGCCGGCACCGTCCTTGTTGTAGGCGATGATGGCGATGAGATGGCTCTTGACGTCAGGCATGGCCTGGAAGGTGGCGCCATTTACCAGCAACGGATAGTCGCCCATCATGCCGATCTGCAGCGTGTTGGCGACCATGCCATTGGTGACGGGCGGGCCGGAAGTGAAGTTCTGCCATTCGATCTTGAAGTTGATGTCCTTGTACTTGCCGGTCTTGGGCAGGTACTTCTCGATCAGCTTCATCTCCTTGAGCACCACGCCGCCGGTAACGGTGTTGGTCGTCGTGTTCTGGGTGCCGATGCCGACCGTCACGGTTTCGCCGTGGGCGGGGAGCATGAGGCTCAGGCACAGCCCTGCCGCGGCGATCGGCCGCAGCAGGGCGGTAACACTGAAGGTGGTGATGGTCTTGTGGTCCATGATGTGCATCCTTCTCGTTGGGGTAGTGAAATCGTTCCTGCCTCAGGCCGGTATGGCCTCGAGGTATTGCTTCTTGTCGGGCTGGTCGGCCCAGGTATCGGCGTCGGCCAGCGGCTCCCGCTTTTCGGTGATCAACGGCCACTCCGCCGCCAGCTGTCGATTGAGGGCGATGAAGCTGTGCTGGTCGGGCGGCAGATCAGCCTCTGCGTAGATCGCGCCGATCGGGCATTCCGGCACGCATACACCGCAGTCGATGCAGCCTTCCGGATCGATGACGAGGAAGTTGGGGCCTTCGTGGAAACACTCGACCGGGCAGGCATCGACGCAGTCGGTGTACTTGCAGCGCACGCAGTTTTCGGTGACGACGTAGGTCATGGCGTTCTCCCGGAAGCGGATTACTTGTTGGCGAGGCCGATGGCGGTGAGCGCGAGGCGCGAGAGCTTGCGCACATCCGGGTCGGCATCGTCGAGGGCGACTTCCAGCGCCGGAATCGCGCGCGGATCGCCGATCTCGCCGAGGGCGATGGCGGCTTCCTTGCGCAGATTGCCGACTTCGTGCGCAAGCGCTTCGACCAGTGCCGGCAGACCGGCTACCGCCTTGAGCAGACCGAGGCTGCGTGCCGCCTTGATGCGCACCTGCCAGTATTCGTCCTGCATCGCCTTGACCAGATCCGGTGTGGCAGGACCGAGACGCAGCTTGCCGATGGTTTGTGCAGACTCTTCGCGCACCATCCAGGCTGAATCGCACAGGGCGCGGGTGAGCGCCGGCAGAATGCTGATCTCGCTCGAGTAGCCGAGCGCACCAATGGCGATACGACGCACTTCGGCGTCCGGATCGTGCGCCGCGACCTCGGCCAGTTCGCCGACGGCGTCGTTGCGGCGTAGATAGCCGAGTACGCCGACGGCTTCGCGACGCACGCCCGGATCGGAGTCGCGCAACGCGGCCATGGCCGGTGCGAAGGCAGCGTCGACGCGCAGGGCGCGGATGGCGCGGAAGGCCAGCATGCGCACCTCGGCCGAGTCGGCGGCGAGCAGCGGAAGCAAGTGGGGGGCGCCGGCGCTATCCTTGAGTTCGGCCAGCACTACGCCGGCGGCAGCACGAACTTCGCTATCGGGATCCAGCAGCATGGGTGCGAGCGCGGCGACGACCTCATCTTCTTCATAGCCTTCGAGCGCACGTACGGCCTCGGTGCGCACCTCGGCGTCCGCGTCAGCAAGGCGCGGCAGCAGTAGCGGCACGATGTCGTCCTCGTCGCTGTAGGGCAGGTCGATCACGGCGAGGCGACGGACTTCGGCGTCGTCGCTGTTGAGACGGTCGGCGATGGAGAGTGCGGAGAGCATGGTCATGAAACAGTCTCCTTCAGCGCAGCAGATAGGGAATGCTGACGTCGATTGCCCCGGTCGGGCAGTCGGTCTCGCAGGGCAGGCAGTACCAGCACTCGTCGTACTTCATATAGGCCTTGTTCTTGAGCATGTCGATGGCCAGCACGTCGAGCGGACAGACGTCCACGCAGACGGTGCAGCCCTTCTCGGCGATGCATTTGCCTTCGTCCACGCTGACGGGGACCTGGGTCGGGGTAGCGGCAATAGTCATTTTCTTGTCCTCGCAATAGATGGGGTTCAGGCGGCGTCGACGCTGCGGGCGACGCGCAGGCGCTGGTAGGCGGTGCGCTCTTCCTCGTCGATCGGCACGATGTAGGGTTCGACCTTCTGCTTGCGTACCGTCATGCGCCCATCGGCGCCCTTGGAGAGCAGCGAATGGCAGAACCAGTTGTCGTCGTCGCGTTCGGGATGGTCGACGAAGTAGTGGTAGAGGCCCCAGCGGCTTTCGGTACGGAACAGCGAGGCGCGCGCGGCCATTTCGGCGCAGTCGATGATCGACCAGGCTTCCATGGCGCGCATCAGTTCGTGCGGATCGGCGGCGGACATGTGCAGCGCGTCCTCGCGGATTTCGTCGAAGCGGCGCAGGGCGATCTCGTACTTGCGCGTGATTTTAGGCGGCTGCAGATAGTCGTTGACCAGGCGGCGCGTCTTGTATTCGATCTGGAAGGGCGTGAGGCCGTCGGTCTTGCCCAGCGGCGCGGCGATGCGCGCTTGCTCGCTCGCGACGGCATCACCATTGATGCGGCCATAGTCATGACCGCCGCAATACTCTGCCGCGTTCTCGCCGCAGATACGGCCATACACGAAGGCGCCCAACATGTAGTTGTGCGGCACGCTGGCGCAGTCGCCGGCAGCATAGAGACCGGGTACCGAGGTTTCACCGCGTGCATTGATGTGAATGCCGGAGGCGCTGTGACCGCTGCAGAAACCGATCTCGGAGATGTGCATCTCGATCATCTCCTTGCGATAGTCGTTGCCGCGCTTCTCGTGGAAGCGGCCGCGGCTCGGGCGCTCGTTGGTGTGCAGAATGGTTTCGATCTCGCTGATGGTTTCCTCGGCGAGGTGATCAAGCTTCAGGAACACCGGTCCGTTGCCGCCTTCGAGTTCGTTGTAGAACTCCATCATCATCTGGCCGCTCCAGTAGTCGCACTCGATGAAGCGCTCGCCCTTGGAGTTCGAGGTGTAGCCGCCAAAGGGGCCGGTCACGTAGGCGCAGGCGGGTCCGTTGTAATCCTTGATCAGCGGATTGATCTGGAAGCATTCGAGATTGGCGAGCCCGGCGCCGGCGTGATAGGCCATGGCGTGGCCGTCGCCGCAGTTGGTCGGGTTCTCGTAGGTGCCCATCAGGTAGCCTGACGCTGGAAGCCCGATCCGACCGGCGGCGCCGGTACTGATGATGGCGGCCTTGCACTTGATCACGTAGAAGTCGGCGGTGCGGCAGTCGAAGCCCATCACGCCCGTGACCTCGCCGTTGGCGCCCGTGAGAAGACGCGTGACCACGACACGATTGGTGATCTCCACGCGCGCCTTCTTGAGCTGGCGGTAGAGGATCTTCTTCATGTGGTGACCTTCCGGCATCGGCAGCACGTAGCTGCCGAGGTGGTGCACCTTGCGCACGGCATAGTCGCCGGTTTCGTCCTTCTCGAACTTGACGCCCCAGCGGTCGAGCTCGTTGATCATGTCGAAGCTGTTGGCGGCGTAGGCCATCACCGCTTCCTGGTCGACGATGCCGTCGTTGGCGATGGTGATTTCCTTGACGTACTGCTCGGGCGTGGCGTGGCCGGGAATGACGGCGTTGTTGAGCCCGTCCATGCCCATCGAGATGGCACCGCTGCGCTTGACGTTGGCCTTGTCGATCAGCAGCACCTTGAGCTTGGGATTCTTTTCCTTGGCCTTGACTGCGGCCATCGGACCACCGGTGCCCCCGCCGATGACGACGAGGTCGAATTCCATGTCTATGCGTTCCATTTTGTCTCCTTGACGGTTGAACAGTCTAGAAACTGCTCGTGGGTATGCGAACTAAGAAAATCTTCCGTGCTTATGCTTCAGGTGCGATCAATGCGCAGGCGATACTGGAAGGCGTCGCCCAGGTAGTAGAGGAACTCGTAATCGATGGGAATATCACCGGCGTAGGTCAGTCGCTCGATGCGCAGCAGCGGTGCGCCCTCTTCGGTTTTCAGATGCCGCGCCAGCAATTCGTCGGCGGCAATCGCCTCGATCTGCACGTCGGCGTGCGTGAGATTGCGACCGAGATCGTTTTCGAGAATGGCGAAGATGTCGCGCGTGGCGAGGTCTTCCTGGGCCAGACGTTCGCCGATGGCGAGCGGGAAGTAGCTGATATCCACCGAGATCGGTTCGCGGTTCAGATAGCGCAGGCGCTGGATCTCGAACACCTCGACCTCGGGCTTGAGATGCAGGTGTTGCGCGACGATCTGGGTAGCCGGTACGCTGCGCATCGACAGCAGCATTGAGTAGGTCTCGTAGCCGGCCGGCGCCATTGCTTCGCCGAAGCCCTGCAATTTGGAGAGGCTTTGAAACGCCTTGGGGCGGGAGACAAAGCTGCCCTTGCCCATGACCTTGAAGATCAACCCTTCCTTCTGCAGATCGCCGAGCGCCTGGCGGATGGTGATGCGACTGACATCGAAGCTCGCCATCATCTGGGCTTCGGATGGCATCTGCGAATGGGGAGGGTAGGTGCCGTCGAGAATCCGGTGGCGCAGAATCTCGCGTATTTGTGTGTAGAGCGGTTCGGATGAGATCGGCGTGATCTCTTCCTTGCGCCTTGCGTCAACAATCTGCTTGCTGATGGGGACCACTGCGTGGCTCCTTTCGTGCAACTTGTTATGACAGGTTATAACGAGCAAGTGCTGTGCCATGGAATCCGATGTACTCGGTGTGTTCTGTAACTTATTTATTTAAAAGGGAAACGCAATTGCAGCCGAGGGGCTTGTGATGGCCGTGCATATCTGCCGTGCAGCACCGACGCAGTGCGTGGGTCACCAAAGCGGTGCTGAAACAGGCGGATTTGAATGCGCAGTGCTGCATATATCTTTCATCCCATCCACAGCGCACACAGGGTGCTGACGATCAGGAGGTGCGCCCACAGCAGCGTGGCGAG
>DATMTO010000271.1:0-6188 GCA_035564055.1 Rhodocyclaceae bacterium
CGCCGCGGCGGGCATAACCGGTGCTGCCGGCGGCGTTGCAGCCGCAGCGAGCGGTTCGACCAGCGCCTTGACCCCAATTTTCTCAAGACGGGCGAGGTAGCTCGGACCCTGCTCGCTCGGCAGGCTCTTGCGCAGGACGACCTTGCGTCCGGAGAAGACGGCCGGAATCTGCTCGGCCGGCAGTTTGAGCAGCTCGGCAAGCTTCGCCTTCACCGTCTCGGCATCATGACCCGGCAGGATCTCCCCGTAAAACACCAGCTGACTGATTTCGCTCATTGTTATGGTGCTGTATTTGATTACGACGACGCATCATATCCGCCAGCTTGCTTGTGAAAGTGAAATTTTCCGAACATCGAAACACGTATGTTGCAAATCGACACCTCCGATACTCCACTTCATAATGCGCACTGACAAATCGCCCGGAGACACCATGGCCGCCCCCTTCCTCCTGCTTGAAGCCCGCAACAGCATGCTGGGAGAAGGCATGCTGATCCGCCGCGCATTGCCGCATCGCGAACGGCGCATGATCGGCGCCTGGTGCTTCCTTGACCACGCCGGTCCGGTGGACGTCAGTCACGGTCAGGGCATGCGCGTCGGGCCGCATCCGCACATCGGCCTGCAGACTTTTTCGTGGCTGATCGAAGGCGAAGTGCTGCACCGCGACAGTCTTGGCTACGAGCAGTTGCTGCTGCCGGGGCAGGTCAATCTGATGACTGCCGGACAGGGTATTTCCCACTCCGAGGAATCGCCTCAGCAACGTTCGCCCAAGCTGCAACTGGCGCAGTTGTGGATCGCGCTGCCCGACAGCCACCGTCATATGCCACCGGCATTCCAGCATTACCCGGTACTGCCGCGTTGTGGCGTCGGTGGCTTTGAAACCACGCTGCTGGTCGGCGAATTCGGGCCGCAGACGTCGCCCGTCGAGGTGTTCAGTCCCCTGCTGGCGGTCGACCTCGCCTGCAGCGGCGCCGCTAACGGCACGTTGCCCTTACGCGCCGATTTCGAATACGGCGTTCTGGTTCTGGAAGGCACTGCAGAGGTCAGCGTTCCCGGCACCGTGCCGCAACGGCTTGAGTCCGGCACCCTGCTCTATCTGCCGCCGGGCACAACAGAAATCAATCTGCTCAGCCCCGACGCCGGCCGCCTGCTGTTGATCGGCGGAACCCCCTTCGAGGAGAACATCCTGCTGTGGTGGAATTTCGTCGGCCGCACGCGCGACGAGATCGCCGCCGCTACCGAAGCATGGAATTCACACACGGCCTTCGGCGCCGTCGAAGGCTATGCCGGCGATCCGCTGCCGGCCCCGGCAGTCCCGAATGAAATCAAGAGCTCGTCGTTGAAGCCGGAACCGCAACCACTCTGAGACTCAGACGCGCTTTTCGGCGTCCACCTTGAGGCTGAGCCGCTGCCATTCATCGTCGAGCGCATTGGTGGTCAGCTTGCTGCCGCCGCGCCCGTACCAGTAGCCGGCGTTGCCGAGATCGCCCTCGACGCGGTGCAGATAGCCATGAATCAGACAGGACAGGCTGTCCGAATGCACCTGCACCATGGCATGTGCGCCTTCCCAGTCGCCGGCCTTGGCCAGATCAAGTACTTTTCTGTGATCACATTGCATCTCGTTACCCTGATTCGAATTGCGGACAGGTAGGATGAGGCCCAGTCCGACGAGCACGCCCACATGAACTCCGTCCCATCCCGCCGCAGGCCGTGGCATCTGGCCCTGGCTGTCCTGCTGATTGTCAAAAGCCCGAGTCTACTCGCCGCCATCGGCTTTGAATATATCGGCCAGCAAATCATTCCGCACGGCCTGAAATTCGCCGGTACCGAGGTCGGCGGCCTGTCCGCCATCGACTACGATGCCGTCGGCAAGCGCTATTTCGTCATCAGCGACGACCGTAGCGACACGCGCTTCTACACACTGCAACTCGACCTCGCCAAGTTCGAACGTACCACCGAGGCCGGCATGGCCGGCGTCAAGATCGAAGCCGTAACGCCGATTCGGCGCCGGGACGGCGGCCGATACGCGAAGAACGCCGCCGATGCCGAAGGCATGCGCTTGAGCCCCGGGCGCAAGACGCTGTTCTGGAGCGAC
Organism: Rhodocyclaceae bacterium; assembly: GCA_035564055.1. Classification (GTDB taxonomy): domain Bacteria; phylum Pseudomonadota; class Gammaproteobacteria; order Burkholderiales; family Rhodocyclaceae. The sequence goes on from DATMTO010000271.1 coordinate 2,093, forward strand.
GAAGGCAGGCGCTCCTTCTTCGGCTTCCGCAATCCGGCGGTCAGCGAGATCACACTGGACGGGCATTTTGTGCGCGAACTACCCTTGCCCGAGCACTTCAAGCCCAAGGGATCTGCGCGCGGCAAGTCGGCTGGCGATGTCGGCGTGTATGACAACCTGTCGCTTGAAAGCCTCGCCATCACCCCAAGCGGCAAGACGCTCTGGACCGCTGCCGAAAACGGATTGACGCAGGACAGCGTACCGACCGATGTCGGCCAGAGCAGCACGACCCGACTGCTTTCCTTCGATCTGGTCAGCGGCAGGGCCGGCGCCGAATACGCTTATGAAGTCGAAGCGGTGGCGGTGCCACCGGTACTGCCAGGGTTGTTCGCCACCAACGGTCTCTCCGACATGGTGGCCATTGGCGAGAAGCAGTTCATCATGCTGGAACGCTCCTTCGCCATCGGCGCGCCGACGCCGGGCCTCAAGTCGACTGGGGTGACGATACGCCTCTACTACGCCGACGCCAGCCAGGCCACCGACATTTCCGGTATGCCCTCGATCGCCGGCAAGGACATACGCAAGGCCGCCAAGACGCTGCTGCTGGATCTGTCGCAGTTACTGACCGACGAGGCCGTGCCGCTGTCCGTGGACAATATCGAGGGCGTCACCTTCGGCCCCTGCTACAAGGGTAAACCGACGCTGCTCCTGGTCTCGGACAACAACTTCAGCATGCGACAGTTCACGCAGATCGTCGCGCTCTCTGTCTACGACCCTCTGCCCATGCCGACAGCGCTGTGCAGCAAGGACGACTGAAGGGACTACTCAGAGCGGCTCGACGCGATACTCGACGCTGAGGGTATGACGCTCGCCGGGCGCGAGCGTGAGCTTGTTGTCCCAGGCATTGGCCGACTCCACGCACAGCATCTGGCGCCAGCCATCGGGCTTGCCCAGATCGCCCATGCGCTCGGCCTTGGCGACCCACGGATTCCAGACCACGGTACTGAGACTGCCCTGCTTGTGAATATGGATGCGGCGCGCAAAGCCCGGATCGTCAATACTGCAGGCTTGCGGAGAATGAATGTAGACGCGATCTGTCTCGGCCGAGAAATCGATGGCACCAGCCTGCACCTTCTTTTCCACTGTCCCCACGGTATCCCAGTACTCGACTCCGTGCAGGCCGTGCACTGCGACGTTACCGATATCGCTGATATTGAAATACGTGTGCAGTGCCTCGCCCAGCACAAAGGCCTGTGAACCGATGTTGCGGGTACTGAGTTCCAGTTTTAGCGTCGCGCCCAAGCTGACTTTGAGCTCCAAGGTCGTTGCATGCGGCCACATGGCTTCGGGCATGGATTCAGGCTCCAGGGTTAGCGTGAGGCAGACGGCACCACTCCCGTCCACATCGCTGGCGGCGACATCCCAAGTCGCCGTACGCGCAAAACCATGCGCCGGAAACGAACCGCCTTCGGCATGCGGACCAAACCATGGCCAGCACACAGGAATGCCGCCCCGTAAGGATTTTCCAGCCTGGAATTTTGCCTCGCGCGACAGCCACAATACCGGCTCAAGCAAGCCTTTCACGTTCCAGGAAAACACATGCGCGCCCTGCAGACAGATATCGGCAGTGCCGCCGTCGCTGCTGATGCGGGCCAGCAACAAACCTTCCGGGCTTTGCTCGAAGCGCACGGCGCCGGGAATGCCAAATTCGTGATTCAGTCCAGCTTCGCTCATCATTTTTCTCGCGTATGACTCCTGGCAAAGATTCTATCGGGAGCCCGCAGCGATTGCCACCGCCGGCCGAGATTGCCGGATGCATTCAAAGGTTGTTAAGCTTGGCACATGAACGCCGTTCCGCTTTCATCACTGCCGTCGGACCCCGCCGCTGCGCAAGTTAGCCCGCGCGGTGCCGCCCTCTGGCGCGAGCGGCTGGACCTCCTGCTGGAGTCCACCGGCGAAGGCGTGTTCGGCGTGGACATGCAGGGAAACTGCATCTTCATCAATCGCGCCGCCGCCGAAATGATCGGCTACACGGCCGATGAGGCGATGCACAAGAATATGCATTACCTGATCCATCACTCGCATAACAACGGCACGCACTATCCCGTCGAGCAGTGTCCGATCTTCCACGCCTTCAGCCACGGCCTGCCCTGCCACATCGAGGACGAAGTGCTGTGGCGCAAGGACGGCACCTCCTTCCAGGCCGAATACACCTCGCATCCCATCGTCGAACGCACGCCCGACGGCAAGGAAGTGATACTCGGTGCGGTCGCCACGATCAAGAACATCACCGAGCGCAAGCAAGCCGAGGCGCTGCTGCGGCAGACCAATGACGAGCTGGAGCGACGCGTCCGCGAGCGCACCTCGGAGCTCACCAGCGCCCTGGCCGATCTGCGCCAGCTCGCCGCCTATCTTGAAACCGTGCGTGAGACCGAGCGTACGCGTATCGCCCGCGAAATCCACGACGAACTCGGCTCCTTGCTGGTTGCCCTCAAGATGGACGTGAACTGGCTGACCAAGCGCGTCGACGACCGACCGCCGCTGGTGGAGAAATGCAAGGGCATGGGCAACCTGATCGATACCGCGGTCGAAAACGTCGGCCGCATCATCACCGATCTGCGTCCCAGTATTCTCGACCACCAGGGCCTGTGGGCGGCGCTGGCCTGGCAGGCGCAGGAAATCATCAAGAGCGCCGAATTGACATCCGACGTACAGATGCATATCGCCGCCGGAGTCGAAACGCCGGAGCGCAGCCAGGCCACTGCGGTATTTCGCGTCTTCCAGGAAATCCTCAGCAACGTTGCCCGCCATTCGCGGGCGCAGGCCATCCATATTCGTGTCTTCGTCGACCAGCCGCCCGATCCGGTGCTGTATATCGAAGTGCGCGACAACGGCGTCGGCGCCACGCGCGAGGAACTCAACAGCCCGCAGAGCTATGGGGTCGCCGGCATGCGCGAACGCGCCGCCCACTTCGGCGGCAAGCTCACCATCGATGGCCTGCCCGGCCAGGGCACCAGCGTCAAGCTGGTCATGCCGCTGCAAACGGAACCCGCATGAGCAAGAAGAAAATCCGCGTTCTCGTCTGCGATGACCACCTGATCGTGCGCCAGGGCATCAAGCAGATACTTGCCGATGCCGACGACATTGAAGTCGTCTGTGAAGCCGCCAACGGCCCGGACGCGATCCGCCTGGTGCGCGAACCACAGGCAAAAATCGATGTTGTCCTGCTCGATATTGCCATGCCCCAGCGCGACGGCCTCGACATGCTGAAGCAGTTCAAGAGCGAATTCCCCAAGCTGCCGGTGCTGATCCTCAGCACCTATTCCGACAAACAGTACGCGGTGTTCAGCCTTAAGCTCGGCGCAGCCGGCTACCTCAACAAGAGCGCCGACTCGGAGCAAATGATCGCCGCCATCCGCAAGGTCGCAACCGGCAGCGTCTTCATCACGCCTTCCGTCGCCGAGCTCCTCGCTGCCTCTGTCGGCGCAGGCCCGGCCCAGAACGAAGACAAGCCGATTGAAGCAGTGCTGTCTCAGCGCGAGCATCAGGTTTACCGCCTGCTCTCCCAAGGCATGAGTGTCGGCGAAATCGCCATCGAACTGGCCTTGGCGCCCAATACCGTCAGCACCTACCGCTCGCGCATCCTCGAAAAGACCGGCGTGCGCAACGATGTCGAGCTCGCCCTGTTCGCGGTACGTCAGGCGGGAAACAGTCAATAAGTCGGCCCGTAAAAGCCGCGTGTAGTGGTAGCACTACAAAAAGACGGTTTGCCCCCCGATAGTGCGGGCAAGGCCGGCTCCCTAAGATTGAGTCACCAATCACAGGGAGACCGCCATGACCCGTTTCTTCGATCCGTTCAACGCCGACAAGCCGCTCATGACTGGCTGCAGCTGCGGCCGCCATGATAGTCAGGCCGAGCACGACGCCGTCACCGAAACCCAGGCCGCCATCGACAAACTGCGCGCCCAGAGCGAAACGGCCGAGTTTGAACAGTATTCGAACGAGTTCATCGAAGCCACGCTGGTCAAGGCCATCTTCCCGCACGAACCGACGCGCCGCAACTTCCTCGCCGCCGTCGGCAAGAGCACCGCCATGGCCGCGATTGCCAGCGTCTTCC